>PWND01000031.1 GCA_003557965.1 Bacteroidales bacterium
CATTACCTTTCATCACAAACAAGTCACTACCCATAAGTTTTAATTTGTCTTTCAGGTCACGTAATTCCTTGTGTAAAAACAATAATTGCCTGGGGTTTTTGCTTTTGAATGTATTATCGCCGAAAGCATATACAGGCAATACAGGGTAGCCGCTTTTTAATGCATTATATAAACCCTTATTATCATCAAGCCTAAGGTCGCGCCTTAGCCAAAAAATTGCAATTTTATCTTTTTTCATAAACACGCTTATTACAGCTAAACCATAAAATAACCTTACAAAATTATATTAATAATTGTATTATGATTTGGTTTAAAAACAATAATTTTGAAGTAACAAAAACTATTATCAGTGGAAAACAAAACATCAAAAAGCATAAGCAGGCCATTTATTTTTTTGCTGATAATCTTTGCAATTATTTTTTTCGCATATTCAGCTTACTGGATTTGTTTACCTTCTGATTTGTTTACTTTACCCAAATCAACTGTTTTGTATTCATCAGAAGGCAGATTGCTTAATGCAAGGACTTCGTCTGATGAGCAATGGAGATTCCCATATAATCCTGAAGTACCCGGAAAATTTGCGAAATCCTTATTAATGTTTGAAGACAAATATTTTTATTACCACAGAGGAGTAAACCCGTTTTCTTTAGTAAGAGCATTATATACCAATATCCGATCCGGCAGGACAATAAGTGGCGGGAGTACAATAAGCATGCAGGTTATACGGCTTCACAGGCAGGGGCGGCCTCGTACAATAACTGAAAAACTTATAGAAATTGTATTAGCCACACGCCTTGAACTCACTTATTCAAAAAATGAAATACTGGCTATGTATGCTTCTAATGCACCATTTGGAGGAAATATTGTAGGCCTTGATGCAGCTTGCTGGAGGTACTTTAATCAACCACCTGAAAACCTTTCATGGGGGCAGGCAGCCAGCCTTGCTGTTTTACCCAACAGCCCGGCATTAGTACATCCGGGAAGAAACAGGCAAATATTACTTGAGAAGAGAAACATGCTATTAAGCAGATTATATGATTCAGGCTATATTGATAAAATGGAGCTAAAGCTATCATTAGCTGAACCACTGCCTAAAGTACCATATGCTCTTCCACAACATGCACCACACCTGTTTGACAGAATCAGGAGAGAAGGGCTTGACGGAAAAAATATTCATTCAACACTAAATGCAGATTTTCAATTAATTGTAAATAAAATCGCTGAAAGACACCATTTAAGTCAAAAGCAAAATCACGTTAACAATATTGCAATTTTAGTTTGTGAAACTAAAAGTGGTAATGTATTAGCTTATACAGGCAACATATATAATAAGGAGTATCCAACACAATCTATGTATGTTGATATAATAACCCGCTTAAGAAGCCCCGGAAGCATACTAAAACCATTCTTATATGCAGCGATGCTTTCAGATGGCTATATTTTGCCTCAAACTTTGGTTGCTGATATTCCAACAAACTTTAAGGGATTTTCGCCTGAAAATTTTCACCGCAATTATGATGGAGCAGTCCCTGCTTCAAGGGCTCTTTCACGCTCATTAAATGTACCTGCCGTTAAGATGTTGCAAGATTATTCTCCTGAAAAATTTTTAGACTTTTTAAAAGAAGCAGGTTTTACAAGCTTTACAAAACCAGCCTCACATTATGGCTTATCGCTAATTCTGGGTGGTGCTGAGGTAAGCCTGTGGGAAATTACCGGGCTATTTGCGTCAATGGGCAGGCTTTTACTGGAATATAATGCTGAAAATAAGTACAATAACAAAGTGTTCAGGCCATTAAATTATTTAGAAAATAACGATGCCAATGTTGATATTTCTCCTGTTTTGCAAAATATTCCAATTAGTGCTGGTTCGGCTTACCATACAATAAGCGCTCTTAATGAGGTTAACAGGCCTGATGAAGAAATATACTGGAGAGAGTTTTCAAGCATGTTTCCGGTTGCATGGAAAACAGGTACCAGTTATGGAAACCGTGATGCATGGTCAATTGGTATAACGCCGGAATATACGGTAGGTGTATGGGTTGGAAATGCCAGCGGCGAAGGCCGTCCGGAATTAACAGGTATTAATGCTGCAGCACCGGTATTATTTGATGTTTATAAAATTCTAAAACCTCGCAAATGGTTTACCCCACCTTATGATGATATGAAGCAAATTGTAATATGTAAACATAGTGGCCACAGGGCAAAAGAAATATGCACAGATAAGGATACAGTTTGGGTGCCAATACAAGGCTTGTCAACTATAGCATGCCCTTATCATCAAATTATACATCTTGATAAAAAAAAGCAATTCAGAGTAAATGCTTCATGTGAGAGCATAAGAAATATAAAACCGGCACCATGGTTTATTCTTCCCCCTGTAAAGGAATTCTATTTTGTAAAAAACAATCCATTTTACAAAAAAATTCCACCTTTAAGAAGTGACTGCAAAACACAAGCAGACAGGCAAAACATAATGGATTTAATATATCCGCCTGAAAATGCAAAAGTATTTATCCCAATTGAAATTGACGGTTCCCCGGGAGAAATAGTTTTTCAACTTGCACACCGAAACGATAACTCAACAGTTTTCTGGCACATAAATGATGAGTTTATTGGTTCCTCTTCTGTTTTCCATGAAGTTAGCATCCGCCCGGCAGAAGGGCATCATAAGTTGATTGTTGTGGATGAATCAGGAGAAACAATAACCCGAAACTTTGAAGTTGTTTCAAAAAACAGATAGTTTTTCATTTCAGCATTTATGATATTTGCTCAAACTTAAATACTTCATCAGGTTTTATACCTTTTGGAGTATTTTTAACAGTGCAGCATTCATTATCATAATCATGCTCAAAAAACAACACATAATTATTCTCAACAGCCCGTTTCAAAAACTCATCTTTTTCCTGCATTGTAACTAAAGGATGCAAGTCAAAACTCGGAACATAAGCAAGAGGAATGTTAAGCATTGATGGAATAAAGTCAGCAAGATAAACCAGTTTACGGCCTTTATAATCTATTAAAGCAATAAGCTGGCCCGGAGTATGCCCGTTTTTAATTTCAATATCAATGCCCTTACAAAAATTCATGTCATTATCTATAAACTCTAACTGTCCGGATTCATATAAAGGCACAAAATTTTCCTTAAAATAGGATGCTTTATCCCTGGGATTTGGCTTTAATGCAACTTCATATTGAGCTTTACTACAATAATATGTAGCATTTTTGAAAGTAGCTACCGGTGTTTTTTTATCTATTCCCCATTTTACTGCACCTCCAACATGGTCAAAATGCAAATGTGTAAGGATTACATCAGTAATTTGCCCTAATTCATATCCGGCATTGTTAATTGACTTTTCAAGTGTATCATTCCCAAAAAGATAGAAATAATCGAAAAAGTCCTGGCTTTGCTTATTCCCCAGCCCTGTATCAATAAGTATTACTTTATTGCCTGTGTCAATCAACATGCAACGATTCGTAATGTTTATCATGTTTTTGTCATCAGCCTCTACATATCTACTCCATAAAGTTTTAGGGACAACGCCAAAACAAGCTCCACCATCAAGTTTAAAATTGTCTGCGATAATTGGAAAAATCTTCATAACACTAATTACTTTTTAGAAAAACAAATTTATATAATTTTCAAATAATATTTTGAGTCAATTACAGAATGTGAAATATAATAATCCTGTACTTAAATTGTGTTTTGTATTTACAATAATGCATTTATCCTGATGAACAATTAACAAAATAATTACTTAACAAACTTTCAGCTTTAGAATTAAAAGTTTTTTATAAATTTGGCGTTCAAAGAATTTTATTGATAAATATGTTTTAATGTTTTCTATAAATGAAACCCTCATCTACTAAACATATACAAAAGTGCATGTGTAAACATGAGGGTTCCATCGGAATAAAAGCACCTTAAATTGAATACATGAATAAGCATAATACTAATATTCAATTTGATAACATTAATTTATAAAGATGAAAAAAACTTGTTTTTTTGTTTCAGACCTGCATGGTAGAACAAATTTATATGAGATATTGTTTGAGCAAATAAAAGAAAAGCAACCTGATGCAGTTTTTTTGGGAGGAGATTTATTGCCGGCAGGTATGGTTTATGGTATAAAAAACGCCTCAACCAATATTAGTTTTACTGATACATTTCTTATTCCCAGGCTAATTGAAATAAAAGAGGAACTTAAAGACAAGTACCCTGAAATTTTTATTATTATGGGTAATGATGACCCTCGCTTAAAAGAGGACAAGTATTTAGAAAATGACCAAACAGGATTATTTCACTACTCAAATCAAAAGTTAGTAAAATTCGACACATTTACTGTTGCAGGATATTCATTTGTCCCGCCAACTCCTTTCTTGTTAAAGGATTGGGAAAGGTACGATTTGGACAAGAGTGTCAGCCCCGGATGTGTTCATCCTTCAGATGGGTTTTATACTATCGAGCCCGAAGAAGGATATTCTGCAAGAACAATAAAAGAAGACCTTGAGTTATTATTCACTGATACAGATTTTTCCAGGTTAATATTACTAACTCATTCACCACCTTACAATACCGGATTAGACAGGGCTGCTCTTGACGGACTAATGGTTAACAATAAAGCTGTAGATGTTCACGTTGGTAGTAAAGCTATTGCCAATGTTATTAAGGAAAAGCAGCCGTTGATATCATTACATGGCCATATTCATGAATCAAGCCGGCTTACCGGCAGATGGAAAGAAAAGATTAATAACACCTGGGCATTTTCTGCAGCTAATGATGAAGACGGGCTAACGATTGTTGAGTTTGACCCTTATAAGCCTGAAAGCGCTGTAAGAGTGGTTGTTTAAACCACACTTTTACAGTTAGTTATTTAATAGCAATTCAGCTTAAAATAATGATTAAGGTTATAAAGTTTGATGTGCCGATTGGCTGCTCCCGATTCTATATACAATTACCAGGCATGTGCAACTTGAAAAAAATAAAATAAGAAAAGCTTAAAAAATGCAATACAGTGAATTAAACAATAAATATGAACAAATTTGCAAGCTGCTTCATAACAGGAAGATAGTTAATGCTTGCAATGAGTTGAAGAAACTTGTAAAAGAAAGCAAAAAAGAGTTTTATAATGAAAGTATCAACAAACACATTTACACTTATAAAAACCTGTTAAAACATTCATTTTCCGGTGTTCATGACCCTGAAAGAGACAAAATTTATCACTACCTGGTAAGGGATTTACTGGAGTTAGCTGACCTTCTGAAAGAAGTTATTCTTTCAGATAAAACCTACTCTAACACATATTCAATGAAAAAGCAATATGTGAAAGTTAAGCCAAAAGACAAAACAGATATTTTTTTGATTATAGAAAACCTGACATTCGACACACAGCTAAGCTCAATATTAAAAGAGGTAAAAGTAGATAGCTCGGATTCAAAAACTACAAGAGACAGAGCATTATATGAGCTTTTTAATTTTATATGGTTTTCTGACAAGTTTACTGATGTAGAAATAGAGTTTATTGAGGATATATGTAAATCGGAAAAGTTGCCATGGCACGACAAATGCCTTGCTGTAAGTGCGCTTACGCTGAGTATTATTCGATTTTTTGATATAAACAAGCTATTATGTTTATTTAAATTCATTGAGATAAAAGAGCAAAATGTTTGGGAAAGAGCCCTTACAGGGGTGATTTTTTCTTTACTAAAGTATAATGACAGATTCTACCTTTATCCTGTTTTACACGAAAAAACAGTAGAACTAAGAAGCTTTCCCGAGATTGAAAAGCATATTGAAGCAATCTTAATTCAATTTACCAAATCTAAAGAAACTGAAAAAGTTACTGATAAATGGGAGAAAGATATTTTGCCGGAAATGATGAAAATGAGGACAAAGATTGAAGAAAAGCTTGACCTTGACAATCTTTTTAGTGAAAAAGGCGGAGAAGAAGCAAACCCAGATTGGGAGACAGTTTTTGAAGATGACCCCGGCCTGCTTGATAAGCTGGCAGAGTTTACTCAGATGCAAATGGAAGGCATGGATGTTTTTATGAGTACATTTTCGAAATTAAAGCATTTCCGTTTCTTTCAAAAAATAAGTAATTGGTTTTTACCTTTTTATTCAGAAAATGAAAGCATAAGTCATTTTATAAAAGATCCGGAGCAGGATATTGATCTTAGCCCATTAGTAGAAAAACTTGAAGATTCATTTTTCATGTGTAACAGTGATAAGTATTCATTTTGCTTAAACCTTGAGCATGTTCCCAATCAACAAAAAACCATGATGATGAATATGATGCAAAATGAGTTAAAGAATATTTCGGAAATCGAGAAAGATGAAAGTATTGTAAACAGCTTAACAAAGTCTAAAAACATTTATGCACAATACTTTCAGGACTTATACCGATTTCACAAACTTCACCCCTGGAAAAATGAATTTGAAGATATATTTAATACTGAAGTTGATATTTTCAAAACAAGTTTTATTAAAACAATAATTACAGACAAGAGTATTATTAGAAATATAGCAGAGCTGTTCTTAGAAAAGAAGTTTTACAATGATGCTTTAAAAGTATTTTTATTCATATTTGAAGAAGATAAAAACAACTGGGAACTTTTTGAAAAGATAGCTTTTTGTTACGAAAAAATATTGAATTTTGAAAAGGCTCTTGAGTTTTATAAGAAAGCAGAGCTTATTGAAACAGGCAGGCCATGGCTCATAAAAAAAATTGCCCTATGCAATAAGTATCTAAAACACTGGGATGAAGCATACTCCTACTATAGCGAAGCCGAAAAACATGACCCGGAGAATTTACTTATTCAGGCAAATATTGGACAGTGCCTTATACACTTAAAAAAATATGAACAAGCTTTAGAGTATTACTTCAAAATTGAGGTACTTGCACCTGACAATCAGAAAATAAGAAGGCCTTTGGCATGGTGTTCGTTTCTGCTGGGAAAATTTGATACTGCCGAAAAATATCTTTTACGGCTTCTGGAACACGAGCCCGACAACAAATATGACCTTATGAATATTGGCCACGTATATTGGTGCATAAATGAGCCACAAAAGGCAATAAACAACTACCTTAAAAGTATTTTACAATGGAAGTCGTTAGAAAAGTTTGAGGCATCATTTAATGAAGACCGTAAACATTTAATAAAATTAGGAATTCCTGAAAAGGAAGTTGACTTAATGCTGGATTATCTGCAAATTGAGACTTCAATGCAGCAATAAGTCAACTAAAGTCACTGCTATTTCCTTCCCGGATAAACCTTAAGTGCTTCTTCAAGGCACTTCATAGCCTTTTTAAGATCTTCAACATTAAGCACATAAGAAATTCTTACTTCGTCTTTCCCTGCGCCCGGTGTTGAGTAAAAACCAGTTGCGGGAGCAAACATAATAGTTTGATTTTCATAATTAAAGTCTTCCAAAAGCCACTGGCAAAACACATCACAGTCGTCAATTGGCAGCCTTGGATTTACGTAAAATGCCCCTTTCGGATTAGGAC
Source organism: Bacteroidales bacterium (assembly GCA_003557965.1). Lineage (GTDB taxonomy): Bacteria > Bacteroidota > Bacteroidia > Bacteroidales > UBA7960 > PWND01. The sequence continues at coordinate 7,509 of PWND01000031.1, forward strand.
AAACAACTCCCGGAATTTTATTCAAAGCACCTACTACGGTATCTCGTCTTGCTTTATACTCATTAATTACTTCCTCAAAATATTCATCAGGTGTATCAACAGCTGCCTCTGCTGCAAACTGCCCTAATGAAGGTGGGCTTAAGCGGGCCTGTGCAAATTTAAGAGCAGTTTTCATAACATCTTTATTCTTTGAAACCATTGCTCCTATGCGTATTCCACACGCACTGTATCTTTTAGATACAGAGTCAAAAAGTACGACATTATTTTCAAGCCCATCAAGGTTCATAACAGAAAAATGCTTATGTCCGTCATAGCAAAATTCCCTGTAAACCTCATCAGAAAACAAGAAAAGATCATACTTTTGAACTATTTCCCTCAATACTTCAAGTTCTTCTTTAGAGTAAAGATAACCTGTAGGATTGTTCGGGTTGCAAATCATTATTGCCTTTGTTTTAGGTGTAATTGCCTTTTCAAAATCAGCAATTGGCGGAAGAGCAAATCCATCTTCTATAGAAGAAATTATTGGCTTTACTTTCACACCTGCACTAATTGCAAAGCCATTATAATTAGCATAAAATGGTTCAGGTACAATGATTTCGTCACCAGGCTTTAAACATGTTTGCACTGCAAAAAGTATTGCCTCCGAAGCCCCTGCACCAATGATAATATCATCCGGCTCAATATTAATATTATGCTTGGCATAATATGAGCAAAGCTTTTCCCTGTACGACAGTATTCCGGCTGAGTGACTATATTCAATAACCTTAACGTCAAGGTTATGCATAGCATCTATCATATTTTGTGGAGTGGGAATATCTGGCTGACCAATATTCAAATGATATACTTTTACTCCGCTTTTTTTTGCCTTTTCTGCGTAAGGCACAAGCTTTCTAATCGGTGATTCGGGCATCATTTGGCCCTTTTCTGAAATTTTTGGCATGATTATATATATTTTTTAGTTGTTATTGAATTGAATTTGTTTTCAGCAAAATTGTTGAAATTTTTCATTATAACCTAAAAGTTTTAAAACTATTAAGCATAATTTCTTCTTCTTTTTTTTCTGATAAAAAAAGAAACAAAAAAATCAAGGCAAAACGAATTTTTTCTTCTTCTTTTGGTTTGACCCAAAAGAAGCAATCCCGTTTGCTTCGCACGGGACAAGAACGTCAAGGCTGCGGAGTTTTACTGACTCGCCTAAGCTTTTTTATATTTACTTTTTGTCATTGCCACAAAAAGTAACAAAAAAGGCTAGGCAAAACGAATCCTCCCCGCTCTTGAAAAACTTTTGAAATC
>PWND01000003.1 GCA_003557965.1 Bacteroidales bacterium
ACAAAAGTACCCGTTTTTTCTGATGTTTGCAATTGGAATGTTGCAACCACACCATCATTTCCTTCAAAAAATTCATTATTGTCAGAATAGCTTAATACCCTAAGAATATTTCCATCCAGCACAGATGCTTCAATACTGTGGTTTGTTTCTCTGCCGGCAAGCTGAACTGTTCCAGGTTCATATACAAAGCCTTCGGGGAGAGGGATGTCAAACTGGAATGCAACAAATGGGTCCTCATTAGTTATAACAATTTCAATAACCGCACTACTCTCTGGAGAGGCCGTTACACTGTTTATGCTAAGGATATTTTTACCTGTTAAAGAAATAAAAGTGACAGAAATATCATGATTATCATTTACGTCATAGAAAGTATAATTTGGAGGATTTCCGACACTTTCACCATCAACCATAACATTATCAACCTGGTACCCTTCATCAGGTGTAAATTCAAAAGTTTGATTTGCGCCGTGAACAATTTCAATTTCTCCCTCGGGCTCAATTATACCACCTTCTCCTGATGATGCGGTTATAATATATTGTGAAGTAAGGATTAATTCAACTAAACCGTCTTGTGTACCGGTTAAGATATTATCACCCTCAGTACTTGAAAGTATTACATTCTCTGCAATCAGATCATAAGTACCTTCAGCTAATGGTGCTTGTAATTCAAAAGTAACAATATTGCCGTCTGTTCCGCCATATGTAGCGTTTGAGCCACTATAACTTACTATTCGCAGCGCGCTTTCTTCATTAATAAGATTTCCACTTAATTCATGGTCAGTCTCCCTGCCTGCAAAACTTATGCTTTCTTCAACGTAATCAAATCCGGCAGGTAAGGGTATATCAAACTGGAAAGCGGTAAATTCATCTGCATTTTCTACTTCTACCTCTATCAGTACAACATTGCCGGCTGAAACGCCTAATACATCATGGACTATTAAGCTATTTTGGGCATTAATAACTGAAAATGAAAAACAACTTAGCAATAAAACTATATATAAACGCGAAATCATCTTAATACAACCTTCTTTAGTAAAAATGAAAGAAAAAATTATTATACAAGTACCCCCCGGATATCGTATCACAATATCCGGGGATTTAGAGAAAATTATTCAACTAACACTCTAACTTCTCTTGTATACCTAAATTGTTTTCCGTCCTGATCAAACACGTTTATCTTGAGCAGGTAAAGGCCTTTAGAAAGGTTTTCATTAACTCTTATATGATTTTCTCCTTTATGAAGCCTGGTTGAAGGTATGTTTGATGTATTTCTTCCCATTATGTCAAACAACTGCATTTCAACCATAGCATCGAAATCAAGTTCAATTGCAGCAGTAAATGTACCAGTATTAGGATTGGGGAACACGTTAAGTTGTACTGCATCCAAATCCGGTGTGAAAATGTTTGTAGGAACATCTTTAGGCTCAACATCAACAGATTCTCCGGCTATGTTGGCTGCAAACAACTCCTCCCATACAACTTCGCCCGGAAGGTTTTCGATTTCCATAAGGTCTGTAATGCCTTTAGGAAATGTTGTGTTGTCAAAGTTGTAAACCACACCGATAACTTCGTTCTCTTTTACAGAGTAAGCAAATTCAAAATTATCCTTCTTCATAAAATCAAAAACAAGTTGCTCTGGGTTGTCTGCAGATATACGGAATTGTAACGCCGAAAGCGTACCGTCGCTTTCCAGGCAGAATCTGTTGTTGTCCCTTACCAAATAAGCTGTTTGTGAATTAACTTCATCAAATTGCTTTGCCCCGCCTAATATCAAATCGTTTATGAATGCAACGTCTGATATATTAATTAAACCATCTTCATTGGCGTCAGCTAATGCAGCAATAAAGTCTTCATGTGGTTCTCCCATAATATAATTAACTATCCATACAATATCAAGAACATCTATTGATCCATCATTATTAACATCTCCTAAAAGAGGCTGTTCTACTGAATAAAAATACCTGGCTGTGATTGATGCTTCTACCCCGGGCATTGTATATACCTGTCCTGTTTCTTCCCATCCAAGAAGATCCGTATTATCTTCATACCAGCCTGCAATATGATAGTCTGCATTTGGATTTGCGTCAAGATAAACTGTTGTTCCCTCTTCATAATCGCCGGCACCGGAAGGGTTTCCGCCATCGACCGGGTCAGCATCGACTGTTAACATGTATGTGGGTTCTACTGTTTCTTCTTCAAAATTAGCAACCAGGGTAGTAGCTTCTCCAGGCATGGTATAATCAAAGTTTTCCTGTGTGCTAACTTCACCACCATCAACAGTCCAGTTTATAAAATTATAACCTGCACTTGTGTTAGCTTCTACCGGTACCGTGGCTCCTTCTTCATAATCACCGCCGCCGGTGGGGTTGCCGCCTGCTGCGGGATTGGCTTCTACAGTGAGTGTGTATAGCGGATCACCACCAACGTAATCAAAGTTTGCGGTTATTGTTCTGTCTTCATCCATTATTGCCCAAATAGCATCAGGATCAATAGCCGGATCCGGTGTGCCGGTTATTTCGACATTGTCTACCCTGGTGAATGTAGCATTTCTGCCAGATGCCACTGCTCTGAAGCCTATCTCAACTTCGTGGTAAAAAGCTGCAGCAGGTAAATTGATTTCTTTATCATTCCAGCCATCACCTTCATTGTCAGTATAAGATGCCAAATGTTCCCAGGATGAACCATCATAATACTCAACATATAACTCGTCCCAGTCTCTATTAGGACCACCACCGTCCGTAGGACGTTGAACATCAAAGGTCAAAGTAGCACTTTCATACCACTTCAGATCAATTGGCGGTGTTATAAGTCTTGCTGCATTACCCTGATTAGTACCATCGAATAATGCAGACCCTCCATCAATTACCCATGGATTGGATAGTCCGCCGGTATTTACATTTGTCCAGCAGGCTCCAGTTTCAGGATCAAGTACGTCATTTGCAAAATTTTCAGTAAAAGGTTCAGCCTCTACACAAGGATCAGCTTCATAAACATCTCCTGAAAAATGCGAAAATTCATAGTTAGCATTGGCAGATGGTGTTAAAGTTACTTCCGTGCCATAAGTATAATGTGCTTCATCAGGATCTACATCAACTGTACCTGCACCTCCGGGGTTTATGTTCACTGTAAGTTCAGGAAAATACTCTTCAAATGTAGCATGGATTGTATGCCCGTCGGATTGTATATTGGTAAAAGTATAAGAGTCAACGGCTCCTACACTGCTTCCGTCAACAACGACATCCAAAACCGTAAAACCATCATTGGGTTCCATAGTAAAGGTTCTGTCGTTACCTTCTATAACACTGACTGATCCTTCAGGTGTCATTGACCCTCCGGGGCCTGTAGAAGCTTCAATAGTATATATCTCTCCAACAGACTCTCCTTCTACAATATCAATATTGTCTATTACTATCTGGAACATATCTGAACAATCATGATGTCTGAAAGCAATATAAACATGATTTCCGGCAAGATCTTCACCCAAGCCAAGTTCAGCAGCTATATCAATATTTCTTTCAGCCCATTCGGCCGAGTTCAATGTTTCACTAAAAATTTCAGTAAAATCCTCATCAAGATTTGTTCCTGTTGTTGAAACCATAATCGAGTAATGCTCTGCGGGCCAGTCACCATCCTGAGCTTTAACCCAGTATGACATATCAAGATCATTTGATGTAATATCAAACCTAGGAGTAATCAACCAGTTGTCGGGGTATAATATATCACCACCTTGCCATGAAGCAGAAACAGCTGCCATATTTCCTTCATAAGGATCATTTCCTTCACCTCCTGCAAACCATGCGTGTCCGTCACCGTCAGCATCTATATTTTGCCAGCAGAATGGCGGCACACCTTCAGAAAAGTCCTGGTGATGATCCAGCATGAAGCTGCCACAATCGGTATGAGTGCTGGTTGATCTAAAGTTGGAATAATCACCTTCATTATAATCTTCGGTACCGGCACCTGCTATTGAGTATGCACGATAATTATAAAAAGTAGCATCATTAAGATCTGTATGCGAATAGCTCAAATCAGTACCGACATAAAGCACTTCTCCTCCACCGGGTAATTGGTCTCCCGCTGTATAAGTTGCACCGTCATCAGGGCTTCCGAAAGAATCACCATCCTCAACATAAGCCAGCAGAACTTCGTCATTATTGTCATTTAACTCCCATGACAGGTAAATTGAAGTTAATCCTGTTGAAACAGCTTCGAAATTTCTAGGTGGTACTATTCCGCCGGCAACTATATCGCCTTCATCGGCAGCTGCTTTAAAGTCTAACCTTCCAGAACCCAGCAGTCCAATATAATTAGGGTTTTCATCATCAATGTTTTCTACATTCTCAATCAACAGTTGCCATAATTCTTCATTAGTCATCAGTCCTTCCGTTATCGAAACAATAGCAGAAGCCACGCCTGAAACGTGCGGGCATGCCATTGAGGTTCCACTTATTGAGTTATAGCCATCACCTGTCCAGGTGCTATAGATATTGGATCCCGGGGCTGAGATATCGATCCAGTCTCCATAATTTGAAAAGTTTGATTTTACATCATTGACATCAGTTGAAGCCACAGCCATAGCTCCAAGTACATCGGGGTCATCATGGCCGTAATATGCGGGATACCAATCACCATCATCGTTATCGTTTCCTGCGGCAAAAATGGTTAAGCCGCCGTCTAAGGCAGTCCCTCCCCCATTTTCGTTAAAATAGTCAATACCGTCTAAAGCTGATTGGTTGTAAACACCAGGATCTCCATATCCCCAACTGTTTTGGGAAATCATTGCGTCATTATCTGCAGCATAAACATTGGCCTCATAGTCACCTTGTTGTCCGAAAATATTTAAACTCATCAGCTTCACACCAGAGTCTGGGGTTCCATCACCTCCGGCAACACCGGCAACACCAATTCCATTATTAGTAACGGCGCCAACGGTACCACCAACATGGGTGCCATGATCTCCGGGATCAGTATTAGTGCCATCAGGCCCTATACCCGGCCATATATTTGCTTCCAGGTCCTCATGACCATATTCTATACCCTCATCAAGTACAGCAACAACAACATCTGGATTTCCGGTTGTAATCTCCCAGGCATCAGGTGCATTAATCAAAGGAAATGCATATTGCTGGCCATAATCGGGGTCGTCAGGATTTAGTTTTGGCTCTATATCATGTGACCAAGAACCAGGGTCGTTCCTCCTGCTAGATTTAGTTGAGCTGTTTTTATCTCTGCCCTCTTCATGTATTGGTTCTATCAGCCTTGTTTTATAAACGGGTTCAGCGTATTCTACCTGGTCTAATTGTTCAAATTGCTTAACAGCTTCAATAACGTCTGTTTTTGCATCAAAATGAATATCTCTAATCAAATGAAATCCCCAGGCCTGATGTCTTTCTTCATATTTTTTTACATTTCCCGGGTTAGCAACTTCATAAAGGTTATCAAATCCTCTTTCGTACTTATGCGCACCAATACTTTTATTTATATCATCCAAAGCCTTTACTCCTGTTTGCACATATCCATTCTTTCCGGCATGGATAAACCTTTTGTCCAGGCTTTTTTCAGCCCATGGCATAAGCTTGATACGAAGCACTCCTTTTTCATAAGAATCTTTCGATACTTTGTCGAGGTCAATTGGCGGGCGGCTCCCGCGCCTGACATTGTATTTTGCCTCCAATGCCCTGTGCTCATCCAAAGCTTTGGCTTGCTCCGGGGTTAATTTAATATTATTTTCAATAATTAATTCATCGTATTGTGAAGATTTTTCGTCAGAAAACGGTGCAAAAGCCAATACAACAAATGCACTAAAAAACAAGAACAGTAAACTAAAACGTGACATGTAAGATTTAATTTGGTTAATAATGATTTAATCTATAAATTTTATTAAAATTGAAAAAAATTGCAAAATCTTCGAACAAATGGAACAAATGTTAAGAACTTAGTCTGCCAAATTAGGGGTTTCCACCAGAGGCACTTTAAGTGTTTCACCGAGTTTTAGTTTGTCAGGTTATTGCTTTTACCTGAATTTGAAAGGTTTTGATTACTATTCCTTTCCTGCGGCATTTTCCAAAAATTAAATTTCTATTACCATGTATTAAACACTTAGTTGCATCTGTTAAACCTGTAATTGACCATTCGGTATAATATTCATTTTAATCACACCTGCTATAAATCTTTGTGTTTTTAATACAACCGCTATGGATCAGCTAAGCATAAATCTGCGGTTATTATTAAACATAACCAGGGGTTAATTTAACATACATATGCGTTTTAAATTGTGTATCAGTTTTTAGTATACCTGAAACTTGTGTGTCCTGACACCTTCTTCTGTTTGTACCTGCAAGAAGTAAATTCCTGTTTGCAGGTTATCTACAAATATTTCGGTATGTAGACCACCTATTGTTTTATCAAGGATCACCTGTCCACTTATGTCAATAATCCTGACCTGCTCCATATTTTTGTTCGACTCAACGGTCAGCTTGTTGCGAACAGGGTTGGGATATACCATCAATTCAAAACCTTCGTAAATTTCAATGGAAGTGTCATCAACCTCCAAGGCTATAGTTTCAAACACATCATCATCCATAACTTCTATTCTGCCGTCAGCTTCCTTATAGCCATCTGCTGAGACAATATAGCTGTATGTTCCCGGCTCAACATTTTCAAACACATAATCACCTTCAGTGTTTTCAATATTATTGAATGTTACCACAGCATTATTGATCTGGTCACCATCCTCATCCTCTATGACAAATGTCACAGTAAATGTTTCTGCCGGTATTTCAAGTACTATATTTCCCGGATAAGAGCCAGTAAATATATTTTGCGAGTTTATGTTTGTTAAAGAGACATTCTCTGCTAACAGCTCCCAAGCTCCTTCCTCACCGGGAGTTTCAAGTTCAAAGGACAACAGCATTCCCTGGTTACCTGAAAAATCCTCATTGGTCATTGAATAAGCCAGAACTCTAAAAACGTTTCCTTCAAGCACGTTGCTTGCTATTGAATGATTACCGGCACGTTCACTAAGCTCAGGTGAGTTTTCAACCAAAACAAACCCTTCCGGTAATTGAAAATCCATCTGAAAAGCAGTAAATGGATCTTCATTCTCAACATCTACTTCAATGGTAATAATCTCGCCGGGCTCAGCTGTTACATCACCTACTATAACAATATTGTTCTCAAAATCATTACTTTCTTCACTAAAGTGAGCAATCAATTGAGTGTCCTCTGCGGGCATTTCATAGGCAAAATCTTTTTCATAGCTCACGACTTGCTCATCATCAAGCCAATACATAAAAGCATAACCTTCATTAACACCGGTAGTTATGTTTACAATATCACCTTCAGGATATTCTCCTTCACCGGTAAATGTAGCTGCTTCTTCAGGTACAGCCGTAAGTGTCAATGCAAATGTTTCAACATCTTCTGCAAAATTTGCTTTAATGGTTACGTTATGGCCTGGCATTTCATAATCAAACACCGGGCTGTCACTTTCAAAGCTTCCATTTACTGTCCACTCAACAAAATTATACCCTTCATTTGCAGTTGCTTCCACGGTTGCCTCCTCACCTGTAAGGTATAGATCAATACCGTCAACAATAATAGCTGAGCCGGCATCAGAGTCATTAACTTCAACCGTAAGCTGAGCATAGATAGTAAATACTTCCTGGACAATTTCCAGCTGGTAATTATTCCCTGCTGTTAATGTGCCGGCTGTAATATCATAAACTCCAACATCTTCACCTGCCTCACGGGAAAGCTCGCCTGTGATCTCATCATCACCAACAAGGTCTTCTTCATCGAATGTATAGGTAATTTCAGTATCCGGTTCTTCAAAGACCTTATACTGATCTTCATCTGGTGTGATAACAAGAGTTTTGGCAGTGATAACTAAATTGTCTGAAATATAATTCAGGTTGTAATTATCATTAAGCTCAACTGTTCCCTGCAGTATTTCATATTCCCCTACATCTTCACCTTCCTCGCGCACCAGTTCACCTGCAAACTCATCATCAAAGACAAGTTCTCCTTCAGTGATCTGGAATGTCAAATCCGGATCATTTTCACTATATACTTTTGTTTTGGAATCGGCAGTAATCTCGACAGGCCTCTGAGTGATTGTCAGTGCACCTGTTTCAAAAGTTATTTCATAATTGTTTGATGTTAGTCCTGAAGGAGTAATGGTATAACTGCCCGTGTCTTCTCCCTCTTCCCGTTCAAACACAAGCACACCATCCAAATAATTATGGTCCTGGCCTGCTACAAACCCTTCATAGCTGACTGTAAAGAAAGGGTCATCATCTCCATAGACTTTTTCTGCATCATTTGCTGTAACGCTGAGAGGTATTTCAAAAATACTTGCTGTAGTTGTTTGATAGCCAATATTATAAACATCAGCGTCTTCACCGTTCAACTCAAGGCCGGTAACTGTAACAGTTATGTTTTCGTCAACATCGCTTTGGCTAAACTCTGCTGCTGCAGATGAATTATCCAATACTACGTCAGGGTATTCAGGATCAACATCTTCAAGGGTTCCCCAATTTTCAATAACGGCATCCCTGGTGCCGTCATAATCTTTATCAGAAGCTATGAGGCCATCAATGTTAAGTATTATCCTGTCGGAAACATCCATAATGCCGTTTTCGTATATGATATCATAGTTGCTTAATCCAACACCAACAGCATCGCTAATATAAATAATATGTTCACCTGCTTCAGCATCAGCAGGTTCACCATCACTTACAAGAGTGACGCTTGTAACTTCATCTGATCCAAAAGGTTCGGGGTTTACG
>PWND01000009.1 GCA_003557965.1 Bacteroidales bacterium
GAAGTTCCGAACTGCCCACCGCCTCGCACGGGTCAGCGGGCTGATATTCACCGTTTTCCACCGTGAAGCGCCGGCTGCTGTGGAACGAAACCGGGTCGCTGCTCGCCGGTGCAAACCCTTTTCCCTTACGGGTCAGTGTATGCAGGATTAAAAATAATAAAAGAACCAGTATAGCCTGAGTTAGGGAAATCCACATCCTGAATCCCGTAGGTAGGAGAGCCGTCACCGTCAATGAGAGTCCATGGTGAAAAAGAAAGTGCAAAACTTGGATAATGTTCAAATCCATCAAAGAAAGCCGGGGCAACAAAGTCGGCTACCGGGGGAACTACTTCAGGGTTATAGTCAAGCACTTCAATAAATGCCGTTTTTGTTTCAGTATCCGAACCTAAGTTGTTGGATGCTGTAAGAGTCACTGTATAGGTACCCGGATTAAGATAAGCTACTTCCGGGTGTTGCTCCTCAGAGCTTTCTGGGTAAGCACCCGGGAAAGACCACTGCCATGAATCTGGCCTTCCTGTTGACAAATCGTAAAACCTGACTCTTCCGGCACCTGTAAACTGGGTTTGATTTGCTGAAAAATCAGCCTGTGGAACTTCTTCAGGCCGGGAAAAAGCTTGCTGATGCTCTTTCCCGACATCCTGAAGGTTTATAAAAGTTTCATTTAATTGAAGGCTTCTGCTATCGTCAATATTAATATTTAGCTTTTCGCCTTCTGTTCTTTCAATACCGTGTTTGAACTTTATATTATTATTGGTAAACTCCGTTACAGAGTCCCGTTTAAAACTACTGCCATTATCATTTAATTTATCAGCATTTAATGATAAAGCAATGTTAGCAATAATTAATAATAGTAAGCCCGGACTTAGTTTAAAGTAATTCATAACAAAAAATATTTATTAACTTTAAAAGCCGGAATATAAAGCTCTATTGTTTTTGAAACGTAATAGTAGCAGAGCTTCCTTCGCTGTGTATTTTCAGGAAGTAAACTCCGGCATTAAAGCTGTTTACATTAATATCGTACTCCATTGACGATGGATATGCTGAGTAAATTACTCTTCCTGCTATATCAACAACATGTATTTCATCAATTATACTTTCAGAAATTACATTTATAATGTCAGAAGCAGGATTTGGGAAAACTTTAACTTCGTTTTCTGTGATGTTATCAATGCTTGTGTCAATTTGCATAACAACTGACACGCTTACATCCTGGTTTGTAATATTCACAGAGTTTTCAACATCAAGATAGCCTTCTCTTGTCACAGAATAGTCATAGCTACCCGGCAACATATCTTCAAAAACATACTCTCCCGGATTATAAGTAGTTCCGTCAAGGGTTATAACGGCATCATCTATGCTTTGCTGGCTGGTATCTATGACATTAAAAGATAACACATAAGTAGTGATTTCAAAATGAGCTGTTAACTCTCTGTCTTCTGTGGCATCAAAAACAAGCACTTCGTCGGCGTCATCTATATCCACACCGTCTTCAGACCACTTAACAAAATGATAACCTGATGCAGGAACAGCAGTTAGTGTAACTTCCTCTCCATGATAATATTCACCTGTACCATCAATACTGCCGCCATCTTCGGGTACTGCAACAGCAGTAATTTCATATATATAAGGCTCAAATTGTGCCACAATATCAATGCTTTCATAAACTTCAAAAGAGTGCTCTTCATCTTCTGAAAAGATTTCATCATTTACAGACCAGTAAAGGAAATTGAAAAAATCTTCAGGTTCAGCGTTAATTGTCGCTGTTTCTCCGTGATAATATTCTCCGCTGCCAGAAATCGTACCACCGTCTTCAGGATTAGCAGAAAGGTTAACATCATATCTGATATAGTCCAAAACAACTTCAATTGTTTTGTCGGCATCTATTTCTGCAGTGTTTTCATACTCTTCAAATCCATATTTTGAGACGGTATAATCATAATTACCTTCCGTAGCAATGAAAACAATAGTGCCATTTTCATCACTTAAATATCCACCAAACTCCTCAATGCTGAAATAAGCATTTTCCACAGGATCATCAAACTCATCAGTTATTTCTACAGTTATCGTATATACATCATCATCATCGGCAATCATTGTCCGATTAACAAAAACATCACCATCTTTTACTATTACATTACCATGAAGGTCTAAATATCCATCCTTAGTAATTAAATATTCATAAGAACCAAGCCCTAAACTTTCAAAAAGATAGTTGCCTGCTTCATTAGTTGTGCCGTTTAGTGTAATTGTTGCATTTTCAACAGGATCGCCTTGATTGTCAGAAAGCACAAAAGTCACGTCAAACTCAGGTTCTACCACGTTCATTGTAACGGGAATAATAATGTCTTCTTCCGTATTATTTAATAATAAAATATTTGCATAATACTCATTAAGCTCAAGGCCTTCAGCATTAAATGAAAACAAAATATCAATGTCATGTTCCGGTTCAACAACGCCCTCCGTAATGTCGAGTTCAAGCCAGTCAACACCTTCAACGGGACTAATAACACCCCGGATGCACCAGTTATTGTTTAAGCCATATCCTGAGAGCTGGTTCCAGCTTCCGCCCATAAACATCCATCCTCCCTTATCTTCAACCATAGGGCCAGAATCAATTGTTGACGGATATCCTCCTGTTGCCACAATAGCATAACCAACCCAGTATTCGTTTCCACTTTCAAGCAGAATTTTTTCAGGTAGTTCATGGTATGTCCATTGGTTTATATTAACATCATCAGTGATTTCCTGCGAGTAAATTTCCATTCCGGGGCCGGCATCAGAGCCACCTTCCCATACTTTTATTTCAATACTTGTAAACTGGGAAGTACTTAAGTGAATTTTCACCTTGCTTAATTCATATTCGTTATAATAATCACTAAGTTCAACTTCATTAAACCTTGCAGCAGAAATCCAACTGGCAGCACTGTTTGTTCCAACATTGCCTGAAGGGCCGCTATCGTGATGTATTTCTACAGACTCTCCAATATCTTTATCAGAATCGTCAGTCTCATAATTATCTAAATATTTTTTCTTTAAAGTAACAGGTTTGTCATTTTCAAAACCCTCATAATAGGCTGTTGGGTAATTGTTTTTATTGGTGTTAGCCTTTTTGTCTTGCACCGGATAAGTTATCAGGGCGTATTCAAGGTCTGCGTCACCAATATTAGCAATATTAAGTTGAGTTGTATTAGTAAATCCTTGCATTACATCAATTTCAATACTTTCTGCACTTAACTGGATTTCGGGTGCAGGAATTTTATCAAGAGATATTTCTATAAGCTGGCCATCTTCGGTTATTTCAATAGTTTCCTGGTAAGGATAATAGCCATGCTTTTCTGCAGAAATCAAATAAGTTCCTTCATAAAGAGCCAGAGAAGCTGTCCCATCTTCATCAGAAATAGTTTCTTGTCCTTCGTATGGAGTAAAAATATTAACATTCTGAAGCGGGTTTTCACCATCATCAACAAAAAAGTTTACGTTAACAGGTTGGTTTTCAACTAGTATTCTAAAATCATCAATAAGCCACCAATAGTCATATGATCCAATCCACTTAAACTTTATTCTTACATTATCCTGTCCTTGCGCAATATCAGTAATATCAAACTGAGATATCACGGGGTTTGCCCCGTTGGCAGCATGTTGAGGGGCATCGTGCCATCTGTATAACTCGGTTTGTGTATCAAAGTCATCGGTGCTGATATATATTCTTATATCCGCACTTCCAAAGGTTCTTGCATAATGTTCAACGGAAAAGAAGACATCGTTATTAATATCACTTAAGTCAAGCGGTGGAGAAATCAGGTCAGCTTCTTCCGTAACGCCGGCTGAGCCATGTGCATCAGAATCGAGTATCATATAGCCGTTGTCAGAAGTAGTAGAGTTGAGTTGCCCGCCATAGGCACCACCTTCGACTGTCCATTCCCATCCGGGGAATCCGTCAGGCCCTGAAATAACGACATTTTCCCATCCTTGAGGAATATCTTCATCTCCAAAATCTTCATGGTATATTTGAGCATATTGGTTAGGGTCAGAGAGTATAATATTTTCATTAAGCCAATCTTCAAAATAGCTGACCCTTGCATATACGCCCGGGTATCCGGGTGCACCACAGTCAACGCCCCAGCTAACAACGCCGCCAAGCTTATATCCCCCGTTTTCTTCATCAGGTACAACGAGAGGCCCCCCGCTGTCGCCCTGGCATGAGTCCATCCCTGGTGCACCTGCAACAAGCATATCCGGAGATATCCAGCTTGGAGGGTAATTGGTTTCTGCCGGATTTATAATGGGAACCTCAATAGCCTGAAGGTTGTTAGGGCCCGGGCCACCATAGTATAAAGCTCCCCACCCTGAAACTTTCGACATTACTCCGTAGTCTGTTAATCCTGCTTCTGCGTCTTCCTGTGTAACAATCGGAACAGCTTCTTTTGCCGGGTTGTCAAGATCAATTTCTCCGGAAATTCGTAACAGGGCAATATCATTATCAATTGGGCTGCCCGGAGTATAACCCGGATGAGTTATTACCTCGGCAACACCATAATATGTACCTTCAGTAGAGTTCATAAGTGTAAATCCTGCACGAATGTTTACGCTTGAAGGTTCGGCAATGTTGCCGTTGTCATCAACAAGACAGTGGCTTGCTGTAATTACCCATTCTGCATTAATGATAGTTCCACCACAAACATGGCCATAACCAACATATTGCATGGAAACCTGCCATGGATAGTCAAGAATGTCAACATCTTCTCCTCCTACTATCCTGCTGCGTCTGGATCTTATCTTTTCAACTAATCCTTCAACATCAAACTCTTTCTGAAGATATGTTTTTCCAGAAGATTTTAAATTTTCATTTTCGAAATAATTATCCTGATTATTTACATCAAGATGAATTTCTTTTTCCGAATTTATTTCATAGCTTGTTGTTACTTCAGCATTTAAATAAAAAACTGCTGAAAACATTAAAACAAATAAAACACTTAGTTTTTGAAATCTCATAATTTATTTTTTTGATTATTGTATTTTGATTTAGCCTTCAAAAATACGCTTAGTTTTAATGAAAAACAAAAATTTTATTTGTGGATTATTGAGGGTTATAGTTTTAAGTCAAAAAGGTAAACTCTAAGCGACTGTAATATAAACACAACGCTTCCACTTAATAGACAAGGAAGCGTTGTGTTTATAAATAATCAATAAAAAATAATAAATTCAGAAATACACATTAAGGCATCAGTGTTATTTAATAATTAATCTTTTAACCAACTGCTGCTCATTAGACTTAACATTAACAAAATACAGGCCTGGGGTAAACCCACTAACATTAATTTCCAGTGTTTGCATTAGCTCTGACTCGTCAATGTTAATAGTGTTAAGAACTTGTCCATGCAAGTTTATCAACTGAATTACAGCATCATTTTCAAATCCTTGCAGAGAAATTGAAATGTTATCTGTGGCAGGATTTGGGAATATGCTAAAGCTTGGTTTTCCAGAATCTGAGATAATATTAGAATCATCAATATTTGTTGTACCACTTTTCGAGTCAATAGAAATTGCCAAATCGTCAAAATACCAACCGTTGATGTTATATGAATTACCATCAAATCTAAACGCAACCAACATTGTACTTTCACCCTGTGGAATGGAAATAGGTAGTTGATAATGCTCCGGCCCAATATCCTGTGTAACTGTTGTTTGCCAGAGAGGAGTCCATGATTGTCCATTATTAAAAGACACATCAATACCAACTACTTCACCATCGTTTTGGCTGTAATTATCTAATAACATTCTGAAAGTCATCATCAAATTCGAATGTCCCTGAACATCAAAAGGATTAATAACGAGTCGGCTTAATCCTGTAGCTGCTGGGCTCCAATTCAGCCTTAACTCCGGAGAAGATCCACCGGCGTAACTTGAGCTATTAACACTCCACGCATGGGATGTGCCTTGTAACTCCCAATCTGTGGGAATAGAGCCAATGTTGTGCCCTGAGAAGTTTTCAGCGTACGGTATTGTGTTAAGATTATTGTCATCAGCCTCAAAATGCGCAACAATATTCCAGTTCTGGTTCATTGTAACATTGTATGTTCCCGGGTCATAGTCTGTTCCATTGGCAACCCACTTAACAAACTCATAACCTTCTGCTGCTGATGCGCTAATAGTAACCTGTGTTCCTTCATCATAAGTATGAGTTCCTACTGCCGGAGTAGTTGAGCCTTGACCTACAGCACCCATAGTAAGAGTATATTGTGTAGTTGGAATCTCCTCAAAGTATGCAGTTGCTGTGATGTTTGAGTTCATAGTAATATTAACAGACTGGTTGGTGTTGTCAGATCCATTAATAACCCACTTAACAAACTCATGGCCAGATGCAGGAGTTGCATTAATGCTTACCTGTGTTCCTTCATCATAAGTATGAGTTCCAACTGCCGGAGTAGTTGAGCCTTGTCCGTCAACGCCCATAGTAAGAGTATATTGCTGACTAGCTTCAACTTCCGTGATTTCAACATCATCAATACACCAGTAGTATCCCCATGACCCGGTATAGTTCCACTTAAATTTAACTTCAGAGTGTCCTGCTACTCCTGGAATTTCAGAGCTGAAAGTTGCAGGGTTAGAAGTTGTAGAGTTCCATTGTTGTATTTGTGTCCATGTAGCTCCATTATCTGTACTATATGATAGTGTAGCTGTGGAAGAAGTCTGATACTGACGGAAATAATGTATAAACTCAAGGTTAACAGCCGAATAGCTGCTAAGGTCAAGAGTAGGCGTAATCAGGTCGGAATTTTGTGAATTTCCGCTTCCATGTCCGTCACTGTCAAGGTACGCCCAGTTTCCGTTACCGTTAAAACTAGTACCGCTTCCTATTTCCCATACTTGTCCGTTGCCTTGGTTGTCAGTTATTTCCCAGCAGTCCGGTAATGTTCCTGAGTTAAAGTTTTCAGCAAATGGTAAAGTATATGCCGGGCAATCTTCTTCTAATGCCTCAAAATGCGCAACAATATTCCAGTTCTGGTTCATTGTAACAGTGTATGTTCCCGGGTCATAGTCTGTTCCATTTGCAACCCACTTAACAAACTCATAACCTTCTGCCGCTGATGCGCTAATAGAAACCTCAGTTCCTTCATCATAAGTATGAGTTCCCTCTGCCGGAGTAGTTGAGCCTTGACCTACAGCACCCATAGTAAGAGTATATTGTGTAGTTGGAATTTCCTCAAAGTATGCAGTTGCTGTGGTGTTTGAGTTCATAGTAATATTAACAGACTGGTTGGTATTGTCAGAACCATTAATAACCCACTTAACAAACTCATGGCCGGATGCAGGAGTTGCGTTAATGCTTACCTGTGTTCCTTCATCATAAGTATGAGTTCCAACTGCAGGAGTAGTTGAGCCTTGTCCGTCAACGCCCATAGTAAGAGTATATTGCTGAGTAGCTTCTCCTCCTGTGATTTCAACATCATCTATACACCAGTAATATCCCCATGATCCGGTGTAGTTCCACTTAAATTTAACTTCAGAGTGTCCTGCTACTCCTGGAATTTCAGAGCTGAAAGTTGCAGGGTTAGAAGTTGTAGAGTTCCATTGCTGTATTTGTGTCCATGTAGCTCCATTATCTGTACTATATGATAGTGTAGCTGTAGAAGAAGTTTGATATTGACGGAAATAATGTTTAAACTCAAGGTTAACAGCCGAATAGCCGCTAAGGTCAAGAGTAGGTGTAATCAGGTCGGAATTTTGTGAATTTCCGTTGCCATATCCGTCACTGTCAAGGTACGCATAATTTCCTGATGCACCACTAAGGCCGTTATTTACCGTTCCAATTTGCCACACCTGTCCATTGCCCTGGTTGTCAGTTATTTCCCAGCAATCCGGCAGCGAACCTGAACTAAAGTTTTCATTGAAAGGCAACTCGTAAGCGATACAATCCGGTTCATCATCAGAAACAAAATATGCTGTTGCATTAATATTATTATTCATTGTAATCTGAAGAGATGAGGAAGTATATGTTGAGCCATTTATTACCCACTTGTCGAACTCACTTCCCGGTGAAGGGCTGGCAGAAATATTAACTGTTGAGCCTTCGCTGTAGTTGTGTGTTCCGGGGAATGGCGATACTGATCCGGCGCCTGATACATCAATAGTTAAAGTATATTGTTGTGCTTCAGCTTCAGCAGAAACTTCTACATCATCAATACACCAGTAATATCCCCACGAGCCGGTATAATTCCACTTAAACTGTACATTAGATTCTCCGGCCAGTTGAGGTAAATCCATGTCAAAGTTTGCCGGATTAGACGTGGTTTCAGTCCATTGTTGAATTTGACTCCAGCTGTTACCATTATTTGTACTATAATATAATGTAGCACTTGATGATGTTTGATATTGGCGGAAGTAATGCTTAAAGCTAAGATTTACAGAATTATATGCTGAAAAGTCATAAGTAGGGGAAACAAGGTCAGCATTTTGGGAGTTGCCATTTCCGTAAGCATCACTGTTAAGATAAGCATAGTTTCCTGATGCTCCGCTAAGTCCGCTGGAAACTGTACCAAATTGCCACACCTGCCCGTTGCCTTGATTGTCAACAACTGACCAGCAATCGGGAACGCTTGTGCCACTAAAACCTTCAACGTAAGGGAAGCTGGTAATTACACCACATTGGGTTGATGCATTAGCAGTTACGCCTGATGAATAGCTGTTGTTATTATCAAACGACCATACCTTATAATAGTATGTTGATGCAGAAGACAGGCCTGTATGCTGGTATGCTGTATTTGTTCCTCTGTAAATAACCTGGCCGCCACCGGGAATACTGCTTCCTGCAGAATACTGTGTTCCATCATTAGGAGTACCAAAGTTGCCGGTTGATGACCATGCAACAATTACTGCATTATTTGAAGAGTTTCTTTGCCATGCAAGGTTAATTTGTGTTTGGCTAACACCGTTAGCTGTAAAGTTTGAGGGATTAGCAACGCCACTAGCGCCGGGCCCTTCCCAGCTTAAGTTGGTAACTTGCTCAATCCATGGTTGAAAGTGAGATACCCTCGCATAAATTCCGGGATAATTTGGCCTGGCACAGCCAATACCCCAGCTTGTAGCACCTGCAAGCCTGAATCCAATAGGAGAGTCTTCTGCAGGGACGACAAAAGGGCCGCCACTATCACCCTGACAGGCATCAATTCCACCTTGCCCTAAGTAGCCGGCACAAATCATATCATCGGTAATTTGTCCCTGGTTATAAGCCCCAGTATTCATAGCATCGGCATTAGAAACAACAGGAACTTGTGCTACTTGCAAAATGTTTGCAGCAGAGCCACCTTCGCTGGTAGCTCCCCAACCTGTAATTGTAGCAAGAGTGCCGGGGTCTTGTATGCCTTCTGATGCATGCTCAGCAGTAACAATAGGAATCGCTTTCACATTTGAGCCTGATAAATCCAATGGACTGCTTAATTTTAATAATGCAATGTCATTACGGTGTGTGCTGGCATGATACTGAGGGTGGGGAATTTCCTGTGCCACAACCCTGTCTTGTCCGGAAGTAGATCTTTTATCAGTAACTCCAGCCCTGATTCTTATATTTGAATAATGGCCAAGACAGTGAGCTGCAGTAACGATCCAGTATTCATTAATTACACTGCCACCACAAAACTGTGAGCCGGTGCTGGTGGTTATTGCAACCTGCCATGGGTAATCAGCAATATTGGCATTTTGGCCACCAACTATTCTACCCAAAATAGGCTCATCATGTGTTAAATCCAACTCAGTGATACTCCCGGCGGGGTCTTCTCCAAACCAGGAATTTTGGGAATCATTTTCTGAATATACATTATTAATGAAAAGAACATTTAAAATAAAGATACCTGAAAAAACTAACAAAGCAGTTTTAACAAAATTGTAAAATTTAATCATAATAAAAGGTTTTGGTTGTTTGGTTGTTAAAATTTG
Source organism: Bacteroidales bacterium (assembly GCA_003557965.1). Taxonomy (GTDB): domain Bacteria; phylum Bacteroidota; class Bacteroidia; order Bacteroidales; family UBA7960; genus PWND01. The sequence continues at coordinate 9,934 of PWND01000009.1, forward strand.
TTAATAAGAACGATTTTAGATCAATTTATGTTTATTATATATCTACTTGTAAGCTGTTTTGGGTTGTTTATATCCTTTTAGCTGGTTTGTGGTGTTAAAAAGATTAAACAAAACTATCCGAAAGATATAAAAATTTTTTTGATTAAAACAAACATTTCAAAAAAAATATTTTTTCTTAAAAAACACAAACTCAATATTTTGATTGTTTTGTTTTGATTTTTTTTGCACCAATAAGGATTTTGGATAGATTAAAATATTTCAGTGTTTCACTGAAAAAAGGGTAATATTACCGAGTAAAATGTTGAAAACTTAAACTAAAGTATTTGGTTTTATTAACTTTTAGATATTATCTGCTAATAATAAGTTTTCTTGTTGAAACGCTTTTTCCTTCAAAGTTAAGGGTAAGCATATAAACACCTCTGTTTAAGGCAGAAAGGTCAAGAGAGTGTTTCTTTTCAGCCATGTCAATATGATTTTCAAGTACTAAACTTCCGGCTATTGAAAAAACTTGTAACAGGGCAGTTCCTTGTTGCTTTGTATTACTTATCTCAACAATAGCAAAGTTGTTTGCAGGATTTGGATAAATTGATTCAACAGATAAGTTATTAAAGTTAGCTTTAGTAATGTTATTTGAGTTGTCATCTTCAGTTATAAAGTTAACAGTAACATAAACCTTTTCAAACTCATCTTCAGGAGCAAAAAACTCATACTTAATAACAGATGTGCCTGTATTGCCTTCCGGAAGATATTCTGCATAAAAATCATCGGGTGTAGATATTTCTCCAGGGCTCAGAATTATCGGGTCATCTACTTCATATACTAAATCAGATAAACATGAACCATTCCAACAGAAGTAATTAATAGTTCCTGGTAGAATATCTTCTTCTACTTTTCTTAGAAGCACAGGCAACACTTCATCGTCGTTATTCTTAAAAAATATTTCTGCTTTTAAAACCTGGTCAGATGCATAACCGGCAACAATTAGTTCGCCATTGGTTAAGTCGTTTTGGGCGCGGTCAAGAATTAACAAACCCTGTCCGTATAAAACAAAAGGTTTAAAAATTATTAGCAGAGAAATAGTTAATATTAATGTAAGTGTTTTTTTCATATCGTTTTTATTTTTAAACATCCAAATATATACATTTTTTCAGACATTTAATTAATCAGGATTTTAGTGTTTTAAATAAAATGCCTGCATTTTGTTGATATTTGGATATTATGGAATTTAAATAAATGTTTTACATGTTTTAGAAAAATTTTAAAAAACTTCATACTTTTACATTCTCAAAAATAATACCATACAATCATTAAAAACACAAAAAGAATGAAAAAGAAAACTTTTACGTTAATCCTATTGTTATTATTCCCTTTGTTAGCTTACACACAAACATTTGTAAGCACTGAACCACAAAACAAGAATGTTGTATTGGAGCAATACACCGGAATTAACTGTCCGGCATGCCCTGCGGGCGCAACAGCAGCGAACAATATTTACAACGCTAACCCGGACAGAGTAGTTTTAATAGCAGTTCACGCCGGTGGTTTTGCTAACCCTCACCCAGGCCAGCCGGACTTCAGAACGCCTTTTGGCCCTGGCCTGTTAGGTCAAACAGGAATTACCGGATTCCCTGCCGGAACAATTAACAGGACTGTTTTTCCGGGCATGGAAATGACCACAGGAGGTACAGGTATGGGCAGAAATCACTGGGTTAATGCTTCAAACCAGATACTTGATCAGCCTGCATATCTAAACGTTGGAGCAGAAGCTGTAATTGACTTGGACACAAGAGAATTAACCGTAAGTGTAGAGGTTTATTATACTGACGATAGCCCTGTAAGTACAAATAAACTGAATGTTGTTTTATTGCAGGATAAAACTTATGCTTTCCAAGCCGGTGGCGGAGATAATTATGAACATAACAATCGTCTTGTCCACATGTTATCAGGCCAATGGGGTTCTGATATCACAACTACTACAGAAGGATCTTTACACAAAGAAAGCTTTACATATACTATACCAGCCGACTATAATAATATTCTTGCCGAGTTACACAATATGAGAGTAGCTGTATTTGTAGCAGAAGACACACAAAAAGTCATAAATGGAGTCCAGGTTTCACCATCATATCTAAATGTGCCTGATACTGATTTTGCAATTGTCGGCCACAATATTCCTGAAAGTGTTTGGAGTGGTAAAATAACACCTGAGTTTTCAGTCTTGTCAATGGGAGAAACAATCACCTCTCTTGATATTGAGTATTATGTTAATGATGAAGAAATCCAAACTTATAACTGGACTGGTGAGATTGAATATGGGCAGACTGAGGTTATTATACTGCCGGAATTAACATTCAACCTGCTTCCTGAAAACACGCTATATATTAATATTCTAAACGAAGATAGCACTCCTGATGATAACAGCATTGCAGTTAACTTTACTCAGGCACCCTTTACCGGTAATGGTGATTTGGTAGTACAGGTTCGAACAGACCAGTGGGGCTCTGAAACCACATGGAATATCAAAAACCATGAAGGAACTATAGTTACTGATGGAGGCCCTTATTCAAACGCAGTAAACACTCATAATCATGATATAAGTTTAGCACCAGGGTATTATATTTTAAATGTATTTGACTCTTATGGTGATGGTATTTTAGGTGGAGGGTATGTAAGGATTTTAGATGGAGACGAAATATTGGTAAACATTCCCGGAAATAGTTTTACTTCAGAAGCATCTCGCTTATTCTCTGTTCTTTCTCCTGCTATTATATCATTTAACCCAGAAAATGGAGAAGGCAATGTTAGTAATGACGCTACTTATACAATAAGCAGCTCAAAGGCTCTTTTAGACCAAAACCATGATCCTCTCACTAATGATAACGTAGCTTCTGTTATTACATTAAAAGAGAATAATGCAGATGGTGATGCCATCGCTTTTGATGCTGTTGTTGAAGACAATAGCATTATTACAATAGACCCTACTGCTTCAATAGCAGACGGAACAATTGTATATCTTGCAATTAATGCAATTGATGAGGACTTAGTTGCAATTAATGAAAGCGTTGTTTTTATGGTAGGAGCTAACTTTACTCTTACCATCAGTGCTGAAGCTAATCCTATTGACGGAGGTAGTATTACTGGCGCCGGGGAATATTCTTATGGTGAAGAGGTTACCTTAACTGCAACTCCTGATGCAGGATATCATTTTGTAAATTGGTCAGAAAATGGCTATGATATTCCTGATGAAGATAATGTGTATGTTTTTAATGCCTACGAAGACAGGCATATGGTAGCAAACTTTGCACTTACAACATATACAGCAACCTTTATAGTTAAAGACACTAATAATAACAATGTTGACGGAGCTACTATAGTTTTGGGTGAAATTACTAATAGTGCCGGCGATTATGTATTTGACGAATTACTACCAGGATCTTATGCTTATACTGTTTCTAAAGAAGGATTTTTTGATGGAACCGGCAGCATAACAATCACAGATGAAGATGTTAGTGAAACTGTAACACTTGTTGTTGACAACACAAATATCTCGGAAATAATTGAAGCCAGTATTTCTGTGTATCCAAATCCTGCATTTAACGAGCTTTTCATCACACTTCCGGAAGGAGTTACTGAGGCTGAGATCAGACTATATAACCAAGTAGGGCAGCTAGTGTTTTCAGAAGTTGCACCAGGAAATACTACTTCTATAAACGTTCAAAACCTGACTAATGGACTATATCTTCTTGATGTAAAAGGCGATAATTTCCATACAAACAAAAAAGTGATGATTAATAAATAAGCCACTGTGCTTGTAATATATTAAAAACAAAAAACCAGAAATGAATCCCTTTGGCATATCATAAGCTAATTGCTTGCACCCAGAGGGGTTCTTAATATCAACCATTAATAAGAATCTTAAAATGCAAAAATCAAAACTTATTTTAGTAATTTTTCTAAGCCTTGTTGCTTTTAGCGCAAGTGCTCAAACCGGCAGTGGGCTTCCTTCAACTACTATTCAGACTCTTGAGGGACAAAGTTTTAACTCTGCAAATTTTGAAAATGACGGCAAACCTTTCGTCGTAAGCTTTTGGGCAACATGGTGCCGCCCCTGTATTAATGAGCTTACTGCAATTGATGAAATTTACGAAGACTGGCTTGAAATGGGGTTTAAGCTTATTGCTGTAAGCACTGATGACTCACGGACACAAAGCAATGTTGTTCCGATGGTTAGTGGCCGGGGATGGGAGTTTGAGTTCTATTTGGATAATAATGGTGATTTTCGCAGGGCGATGGGAGTAAATCGCATCCCACACACTTTTATTATTGATGGTGAAGGAAATATTGTTAAACAGCACAGGTCATTTGTTGATGGCATGGAGTGGGAAATTTATGATAAGTTAAAAAAGCTCTTAAATGAAGAATAAGTTGATTAAAACTTATGTAAATAAGTTAAGGCTATTAATTAATGCAGCTATTATATTTCTGTCTCCAGTTTTTCTGTATGGTGGCGATTTTTTACAGGATTTGCGAATTTGGGGAGATTTCCAGCTTGATGCGCAGTATTACGTTCCAGACTCTATTATTGGGGCACCGGAGGTTCCTGAAAAAATTCTGATGAATAGTTTTGCCAATATAAACATGTCGTATAAAAATTTCAGCTTTGGAATGCGATATGAAAGCTACCAAAACCCAATGCTTGGATATGATCCCCGTTATAAAGGCAGTGGAATTCCATACAGATATGTTTCTTATACGCAAGATATGCTTGAGGTAACGGCAGGAAGTTTTTATGAGCAATTTGGCAGTGGATTAATTTTTCGCTCTTACGAGGATAAAAGCCTGGGTATTGATAATGCTATGGATGGAATACGCCTTGTTTACCGGCCTGTTAATGGACTTACATTCAAAGGTGTGATAGGAGAGCAGAGGTTGTTCTTTGAAAAGGGGCCGGGCATAATAAGAGGCTTTGACACTGACATTATTCTTAATGATGTTGTTTCATCTTTGTCGGAAAGTAAAAGCCGATGGATTATAGGTGCAGGAATAGTAAGCAAATATCAAAGAGACAGCGACCCGTTGTATAATTTACCTGAGAATGTTGCTGCCGGAACAGGCAGAGTCAGGTTTAGCAGAAGTGCTTTCAATGTTTCAGCCGAATATGCACACAAAGTAAATGACCCTTCAGCGGATAATAACTTTATTTATAAAGATGGGCAGGCATTAGTCATAAACTCATCATATTCAGTAAGCGGATTTGGTTTGTTAATAACGGCTAAGAGGATAGATAACATGGCGTTTAGATCAGACAGGTATGCTACAGGGAATGACCTTAATATTAACTATCTTCCTCCAACAACAAAGCAGCATATTTACAGCTTAACCGGGATGTATCCTTATGCTACGCAAATGACCGGTGAAGCAGGAATTTTGGGCGAGCTAACATACAGAATTCCCCGTGGTTCAACACTGGGTGGACAATTCGGAACAACAATTACCGTAAACTACAGCATTGCTAATTCTATTCATAAAGAACAAATCCATGATACTATTTCTATTGGACAAAGTGGCACTCCTGGTTATAAATCGGATTTTTTTCGACTCGGAGATGAAAAATATTTTGAAGACATTAATGTAGAAATTAGCCGAAGAATTTCCAGAACACTTAGAGGGAAACTATCTTATGCATACATTGAGTATAACCAAAATGTTATTGAGGGGTATGTTGACAAAGAGATGGTACATGCACATATTGTAGTTGCAGATTTTTTACACAGGCTTCCTGATAGAAAGAGCCTTAGGTGGGAACTTCAGCACCTGTTTACAAAACAGGATAATGGGAGTTGGGCTATGGCGTTAATAGAGTACAACATTTCACCAAACTGGTTCTTTTCTTTATCTAACCAATACAATTATGGAAATGAAGTTAAAGAACTTCAACAGCATTATTATAGTGTAGCAGCCGGCTATACTCATAATGCAACAAGGTTTGAATTATCATACGGAAGGCAAAGAGAAGGAGTAATTTGCGTTGGGGGAGTGTGCAGATATGTCCCCGCTGCTACGGGATTGTTATTAAATGTAACTAGCACATTTTAATTATAAATAATAACGAAATAAAACAAAACAGTAATAACTATTCATAGAAATGAGAATTTTAGCATTGTTTGCAGTTTTTATCTTAACAGCTATATCATGCGATATCGTTGAGCCTCCGTTTATGAATGAGGTTGACGTTAGTGATCCCGGAGATACAGTTGTGGTAAAAAGAGTTTTAATTGAAGAGTTTACAGGGCATTTATGCCCAAACTGCCCGGAAGGTAAAGAAGTTGCAAATTCACTGAAATCATTTTATGGCGACAGGATTGTTGTTATGAGCATACATAGTGGCATATTTGCCAGGCCTTTAAATGATGATGACTTTTATAATGATTATCGCACCGGTGAGGGAGATGAAATTGCATCAACCTTTGGTGTTACACAGTATCCAAGTGGGATGGTTAGCAGAACCGGCTATGACAACAACTTGGTTTTATCACCATCTGCGTGGGGGAGTGCTGCTGCCCAATTAATTGAGGCTGACCCTGATTTCCAAATAATTATTGACATATCTTACCATTTGCCTTCACATACGCTTGATATAGAGGTAACTACGAATGCTTTAAGCAGCCTTGAGGGCTCCTATTCTTTGTAGTTGTTTTTGCTTGAAGATGGGATAATTTCTCCTCAGAAAACAAATGATGATAATTATGAGGATGGAATAATATATGATTACGAGCACAATAATGTGCTTAGAGCAGCTATCAATGACACATGGGGTGAACCATTATCAGAGGAAGGAGTGCTGCCAAATGAATCATTCTTCAAGTCTTATTTTAAAGCCTTGGATGAAAACTGGAACTATCAAAACTGTAAAGTTTTGGCTATAGTTTATAACGCCGAAACAAATGAAGTACTTCAAGCAGAAGTAAAACCGGTTTCAAGGTAAAGTAATACGATTACGTTGTTGTTTTTTAAATTTTATCCGGAAGTCAGGAAAAATCCTGTTTTCCGGATGGGATACCCCTTTTTCAAGGTAACCACAAAGACAAATATCCGGAAAACAGGATAATAGAAGGATTTTACGAATTTAGATTATTAAACAAGTATAAAAAACGGCTTACATGCTATAAAAGTCGTTTCCTTTGTCATCAACCAAAATAAATGCCGGGAAGTTTTCTACTTCAATTTTATATATTGCTTCCATGCCAAGCTCAGGATACTCAATAAGTTCGACTTTTCGGATATTGTCCTGGGCTAATATAGCAGCCGGGCCTCCAATACTTCCCAGGTAAAAACCTCCGTACTTTTTACATGCATCAGTTACAACCTGGCTCCTGTTTCCTTTGGCAATCATAATCATACTGCCTCCGTTTTTCTGGAAAAGATCCACGTAAGAGTCCATACGGCCCGCTGTTGTGGGGCCAAAGGAACCGGAAGGCATACCTTCCGGAGTTTTTGCCGGGCCGGCATAATAGATGGGGTGGTCTTTTATATATTTTGGCAACTCTTCTCCTTTATCAAGTTTTTCTTTCAGCTTTGCATGTGCCATATCTCTTCCAACTATAATTGTGCCGTTAAGAGAAAGCCTTGTTCCTACTTTGTGCTTACTTAATTCTGCCAAAATTTCTTTCATGGGCTTTTGAAGGTTTATTTTTACAGCCCCGGAATCATCGGCTTTTCTTAGCTCATCAGGAATAAATCTGCCGGGGTTTTTTTCCAGCTTTTCTAACCAAATGCCATCTTTGTTAATTTTCGCCTTAATATTTCTGTCAGCAGCACACGAAACACCCATTCCAACAGGGCAGGATGCACCATGGCGAGGCAATCGTATTATCCGAATATCTAAAGCAAAGTACTTACCACCAAACTGTGCGCCTATTCCCAGGTTATAAGCCGCCTCTAATACTCTTTTTTCAAGCTCAATATCGCGGAATGCCTGACCACCTTCATTCCCTGTAGTTGGAAGCTCATCAAGGTATTTTGTTGATGCTAATTTGACGGTTTTTAAACAGCTCTCTGCAGATGTTCCACCTATTACGAAAGCTACGTGATACGGAGGACATGCTGCAGTTCCTAATGTTTTTAGCTTTTCAGCTAAAAACTTTTCAAGCTTTTCAGGATTTAATAATGCTTTTGTTTCCTGGAATAAAGAGGTCTTATTTGCTGACCCGCCTCCTTTTGCAACAAATAAAAACTCATACTCTTCACCTTCAGTGGCTAAAATATCAATTTGTGCAGGAAGGTTAGTGCCGGAGTTTTTTTCTTTGTACATATCCAAAGGAATAATTTGCGAATACCTTAAATATTCTTCGGTATATGTTTTGTAAATTCCTTCTGAAAGGCTTTCATGGTCGTTTCCTTCTGTCCATACTTGCTGGCCTTTTTTTGCATAAATTGTAGCAGTTCCTGTATCCTGACAATAAGGAAGCTTTCCCTTAGCCGAGATTTCAGCATTTTGGAGCATAGTTAATGCAACATATTTATCATTTTCGCTTGCATCAGGATCTTTTAAAATAGCTGCTAATTGCTCCAGGTGTTCTGTCCTCAAAAAAAAGGAAGTGTCGCGCATTGCTTGTGATGCAAGCAACTTTAAACCATCACGCTCTATTGAAAGAACATTTTTCCCGTTAAATTTTAAATTGCTAACATAGTCTTTTGTTAGCAAATAGTATTCTGTACTATCCTTTCTTAAAGGAATAGGATCTTGATAATTAAATTCAGGTGTTGACATAGTGTTTTGTGTTTTATGATGAATGATTAGATTTTACTTTAACATCATAAAAATAAATGAAAGATGATGAAAGACAAAGCATATTAAAAGATTTTTTTGAAATATTTGAGTTGATGCTTTATAGTTGATGATACTTCTGGTTTAAATTATGTTTTCTTTTTTTACCTTTGTACTTATGGAATCGAACAGACAAAAGCGGGTTTCCCGCCTCATTCAAAAAGACCTGGGAGAAATTTTCCAGGTTGAATCACGCAACTGGTTTTCAAATGTTATGATTACCGTTACAAAAGTTAATGTAACTGCTGACCTTTCATTAGCGAGAGTATATTTAAGTGTTTTTGGCAATGATGCTAATGAGGTGTTAGCGGTAGTAGAAACGAATAAAAATGCAATCAGGAAAATGCTTGGTGATAGAATTAAAAACCAACTTAGAAAAACTCCGGAGTTAAGGTTTTTTATTGATGACAGCCTTGATTATATTGAAAACATTGAAAATTTGCTAAAAGAATAGCTAAAATGGAGTATGACCCAATAAAAAACCGGTTAGGGAAATTTTTTAGAAAAAACATATTTTCTTTAAGATTATTCTACTTTATACTAAATCTGCTTTTCCTCAGAACCTGGTACATTCACAAAAAAATAAAAGCTTTTGCAAAAGAAAACAGAGATAATATAAATATTAATGTTTTAGATGCAGGAAGCGGCTTTGGCCAATATGCCTGGTATATTTCGAACAGGAACAAGAACTGGGATGTTAAAGGAATTGATATTAAACAGACAGAAGTTGACTACTGCAACGAGCTGTTTGGTAAAGCAGGAGTGAAAAACGCAAAGTTTGAGCAGCAAGATATTACAACTTACATATCAGACAAGAAGTATGATTTGATATTATCTGTAGATGTATTGGAGCACATATTTGAAGATGTAAAAGTTTTAAAGAACTTTTATAACAATATGAAGGCCGGAGGCGTTGTTATTATATCTACGCCATCAGATAAGGGTGGGTCTGATACATATCAAGAAGGAGATGAATCGTTTATTTCGGAACATGTTAGGGATGGCTATTCTATTGAAGACATTAGTATAAAACTAAAAGTAGCAGGCTTTGAAAAAATTAATGCTGAATATTCATATGGGAAAGCCGGAAATATTTCATGGAGGTTGTCTGTAAAGTATCCCGCAAAAATGTTGAATTATTCAAAAAACCTTGTTTTCTTTCTTCCTTTTTATTTTATAATTATATATCCGCTATGCTATATATTAAATACCATTGATGTAAATACTCACAATAAAAGCGGAACCGGCCTGATCGTAACAGCTAAAAAACTCAAAGCATAGCAAAATGAAGCTTCCATTATTTATAGCAAGGCGATATTTATTTGCAAAAAAATCTCATAACGTAATTAACGTTATCTCTATGATCTCAGCTATAGGTATTGCTGTTGGAACTATGGCTTTAATAATTGTGTTGTCAGTTTTTAATGGATTTGAAAAAATTGTTTTATCATTGTTTGATTCTCATAGCCCAGATATTGAAATCACAGTTAAAGAAGGAAAGTCTTTTCACATTGATGAAATACCTGTTGAAGAAATAAAAGACATACCCGGAGTACTTTATGTTGGTGAGATTGTTGAAGAGTCAGCCATGCTGACCTACCGCAACAGGCAACACCTTGTAAGAATGAAAGGGGTGTGTGACAATTACTTTAATATAACGGGAATAGATACCATGATGACAGAAGGAGATTTTCAAATGAAAGAGGGTGGTCGTGATTTGATTTTACTGGGGCATGGAGTTGCTTATATGTTGAATTCAAGCATTCATGATATCAGAAATTTCCATAATATATATGTGCCAAAAAGAGGCAGGCAGGCTACTATGCACCCATCACAGGCTTTTAATGCAAGCTCAAACTATGTTGGCGGTATTTTTAGAGTGCAGCCAGAGTTTGATATGGAGTATATTATTGTTCCAATACGTTTGGCCAGGTCTCTTTTGGAATATGATAACAGAACAACATCCATTGCTATAGGCCTTGATGAAACATATAACCACCGGCGAATACAAAGAGCTGTGACTGACCTCACAGGTGAGAATTTCAATGTAAGAAACCGTTATCAGCAGCAGGAATTTCTTTATAAAATTATGAGGTCTGAAAAATGGGCAATATTTTTAATCTTATCATTTATTCTTGCTATAGCGGCCTTTAATATTGTTGGATCTCTTACAATGCTCGTTATTGAAAAAAGTAAAGACATTAAAACACTTTGGTTTTTAGGAGCAAATAAAAGGCTGCTAAAAAATATCTTTATTGCTGAAGGGCTTTTTGTAAGCATTGGCGGAGCGCTAATTGGTATGGTGCTGGGCTTTATTGTATGTTGGATACAAATGAAATTTGGTATAATCTCTTTACAGGCTGACGGGGCTTTTATTATTGAAGCTTACCCTGTGGCAATGAGAGCTCCTGACTTCTTTTATGTTTTATTAATTGTTGTTTGCATAGGTTTTACTGCTTCAATAATTCCTGCTAACAGAATAACTAAAATTTTAAATATAAAATCATAAATAACCAAAAACCTGTTTAGCGCTACCTTATTATTTTATTAAATTATGCACATTTTAACAGCGTGCATTGGCAAAAACCTCTTACATATAGAAAAACTGCATGTATTTGGTCTTTAATTTAATATGTCGTACCTTTACAAGTTACTTGGCTATCAAATTGTTAAAGCGATTCGATTTAGTCAAAAATAAATCATTATTTGGATATAAAAAACAAACACATATTTGTTTTTTGAAAAAAGTAAGTTTAATTTAAATTTTACACAATGAAACAACCAGTTTTACAAAACACCAAAACAAAAAGAGCAAACTTTTTAATAAACAAAGCATTTAAATCGTTTTCAACACTGAAAATGATAATACTTATTGTTGTTTTGAGTAGTTCATTCCAGGTATTTGCCCAGGAAAAGATTAATTTCTTACACGACAAAAACACTACCCTGGTTAAATCTAACAGTTTTGAGGCAACCGAAGTTAATTATTCTTTTGAAGGCTTGAATATTTTAAATGTTGAAACCGAAAGGGGAACATTTACTGAATTGATAATGCCTTTAGGCTATAGTGTTGGCAGTATTGGCACACCAAAATTGCCTGCAGCAAAAGACTTGATAGAAGTTCCTTTTGGAGCTGAAGTGCATGTGGAAGTTATTAACTATACAGTTGAAGAATACAGGCTTGAAGATTATGGAATAACAAATAAGCTTATGCCGGTACAACCCTCCTTGAGGAAAGATCAGGATGTTTCAGAAGTACCTTTTGAGTATAATGATTTATATTATCAAAAGAAAGATTATATTACTCCTGAAATAGCCAGTGTTGAGGTATTGGGCGTTCTTAGGGGACAACGTATAGCCAGGCTTACTGTTGCCCCGGTATCTTATAACCCGCAAGAAGGAATTTTAAGGGTTGCCAACAATATTGAATTAGAAATTCAATATAAAGGCGCAGATATTGAACTAACGAACTATATTAAAGCTTCAACATTTTCACCTTATTTTGATGTAGTATATAACAGGGTGTTAAATCCATTTTCAAACAGGGATGTTTTCGATGATCATCCTGATTTAATGAAATATCCTGTAAAAATGCTTATTGTTTCTCACAGAGATTTTGAAGAAACGCTCGCTCCGTTCAAAGAGTGGAAAACAAAGCAAGGTTTTGAACTTGAAGTTGCTTATACTGATGATATAGGAACAACACCTGCAAGTATTCAGCAATGGATACACGACCAATATAATGATGCAAGTCCGGAAGATCCTGCTCCAACTTTTGTTATTGTTGTGGGTGATCCTTCAAAACTACCTGCTTCTGCTACTGGAAGTGCATCAGGACAAGTTACTGACTTATATTATGCTTCTGTAGATGGCGACTATTTTCCGGAAATGTATATAGGGCGTTTGTCTGCACGAAATGTTCAGGAACTGCAAAACCAAATTGACAAAATTCTATACTATCAAAAATACGAATTTGAAGACCCCTCGTACTTAGATGACGTTACTCTTATTGCTGGCCAGGATGGATATTGGAATCCTGCAATAGGCCAGCCGACAGTTAACTATGGAACACAGAATTATTTTAATGAAGCTAATGGCTTTACTAATGTTAATGCATACTTAAGCAGTTATTCAGGTTGTTATGATGAAGAACGAATTGCTGTGAGTTTGATAAACTTTACAGCCCACTGCTCTCCAACTGCATGGGCAGGGCCTTATCTTACAGTTTCTGATGTTCACAACATGACAAACGAAGGAAGATACCCTCTTGCAATTGGAAACTGTTGCCAAAGTGCACGTTTTAGTAACGACGAATGTATTGGCGAAGCCTGGGTAAGAGCAGAAGGAAAAGGTGCTGTTGCTTATATTGGCTCAGCTCCAAACACCCACTGGTTTGAAGATTTTTATTGGGCTGTAGGTGCTTTCCCAATACAGGGAAATAACAATGGATATGTGCCAACTGTTGAAGAAACAACCTTAGGAGTTTATGATGCATCTTTTACTGATGATTATTATGTAGTTGCAGCCAAAAAATTTGTTGGAAATCTTGCAATTACAGAAGCACACCTGGAGAGTTATCCTACTCACTCAAATGTTCAATGGTACTGGGAAGGATATCATACTTTTGGAGACCCTTCAACGGTGATTTATTTAACACAAGGCAGCGAAAATGAAGTTAGCCATTTGCCAACATTACCCTTAGGCATGGACTCATTTAATGTTAGTGCTCCGCCGGGTTCTTATGTTAGTATTTCTAAAGATGGTGTTTTGCATGGAGCAGCTTTTGTTGGCGAATCAGGAGAAGTTGACGTACCTATAACACCTGTTGTTGAAGGTGGTGATGTTACAATTGTTGTTACCAAGCCACAGTATATTCCTTATATCGATTATATACCCGCTGCTACACTTGATGGGCCTTTTGTGGTTCTGGATGAGTTTGTTATTAATGACCCGGGCGGAACACAACAAGCTAATTATGGTGAATCTTTTTCAATAGATATTACTGTAAAAAATGTTGGCGCCGACCCGGTTAGCAATGTTACTGCTAACCTTTATGGTGCGGATGACTATATATCACTATTGGATGGAGATAATACTATTGAATTTGACAACATGGGAATTGATGAAAATGACAACTATGCTACTGTCCAAAACGCATATAACTTTGAAATAGCCCAGGATGTGCCTGATCAGCATCAAGCTGTTTTTGAGCTTGTTATTACTGATGGAACAGAACAGTGGACTTCAAACCTCAGGATAACTGCTAATGCACCTGTGCTTTCTGTTAACCCGGATTACACAATTGACGACAGCACCGGAGGAGACGGCAATGGAAGGCTTGATCCGGGTGAATCAGCAAAATTAATTTTTGAAGTTACTAATACCGGGAATGCAATTGCTGGCCAACCGGTTTCGACCTTATTTGGCGACTCTCCATACTTTAATATTGATGATCAGGAAGTAATAAATGACCCTGTTAGCCCGGGCGAAACAGCTAACATTATATTCAATGTTAGTGCTCACCCATCTTCTCCGGAAGGAACATTAGTTAACCTGGAAGTATTTGTTGAAGACGGCCACTGGACAGAAACAGCTTCTGAGCTGATTATCGGGCAAGTGCCTGAAACAGTCATTGGTGAAGGAACAACAGAAACCCAGCATTATCCTTTTTACAATTATTATAAGGCTAACCGATCTCAGATGCTTTATACTATTGACGAATTGGGGCACGGAGAAAAAACAATAACAGAGTTAGGAATGGATGTTACACATATAACCTCTACAAGTGAACATCAACAATTGCCAAACTTTATTATTATGGTAAAGCATACCGACCTTGATGCACTGGCAACATCTTTTGTTGATATGAGTGATGCTGAAGTTGTTTTTGAAGAAGAACTTCACCAGATGCCAACTCAAAACACGGGATGGCATACATGGGACATTAATAGTTTTGACTATGATGGCAACAGTAACCTAATTATTGAAATTCGCTGGGGAATGCTTGATACTTGGTGTGCATTTAATGATTATTACAGGGTGAACGGCACTGTAATGGATGAAACCAGGGCAGTATTTGGCTATAGTGATAATGATGCTGTTCCCGGATATAACAGCAACTCGAACCTGCTGCCTAACTTGTATATAGCATTCGCTGCTGAAGAAACTGCAGAAGAAAAAGAAGTTAGCTTTTTGGTTAAAGATGAATACAACAACTTGCTTGAAGGTGCCGGTGTGGTAATCGGATCAAAAACAAAATATACCGATGTTGATGGAACAGCAGGTTTTATACTAATGCCGGGACAATACGCCTATTCTGCATCAAAGGATGGCTATGGCAGTGCCCAGGGATTTTTTGATGTGGGAGATAATGATATTCAAATAACAGTTGTCCTTGAAGGTGGAGAAAATATAGTTGAAGAAGGTGATACCAAGCTTACAAGAGTTTACCCAAATCCGTCAAGAGGAATTGTAAATGTTGAAATTTCCGGTTTATACGGTGATGTTGATATATCAATTATGAACCATCATGGACAAATAATCTCAGGAAAATCTGTTCGCAACAATGGATTTGGAATACAAGAATCTTTTAACCTGAGAAATCTTGCTAAAGGTATTTACTATATCAGAATAAAATCAGAAGATGAAACAATAATTGAAAAAATTATTTTACAATAACAAATAAAACCAGTAAAACGGGAAGCAGGATATTTATTCCTGCTTCCCTGTTTATTTTAAATTAACCAATTTATAAACAAAAAAATTTAATCAATGAAAAAATTTCTAACAGTTTTATCACTATTTGTGGCAATCACGATTTCTGCCACCGCCCAAACAAACTGGGTAAACATAAGTAGTGATACAAAAAAGCCTGCTGAAATTGAATTAATTAGTAGTGACATTAATAACACAACAATTCAATTCACATTGAAAGGCTACAAACAGAACACTTACAGGACTCCTAACGGATTAGAAAAAGCAATCTCAATCCCTGATGCAGTTCAGATTATGGAAAAGGGGCATCCTGACCTTGGAAAACTTGTTACTACAGTTATTATTCCTGATCTTGACCAGATGGTTGTAAATGTTGTAAGTTATAACTATAAGGAATATAATGACATTGCTGTTGCTCCTTCAAAAGGCCATTTCGACAGGAACATTAATCCACAGGACGTGCCTTATGTTTATAAAGATGTTTATGACACAGATGACTTTTGGCCTTCAGAAATTGCCACTCTTGATGAGCCTTTTATTATGAGAGATTTTAGAGGACAAGTAGTTACTGTATTTCCTTTTCAGTATAACCCGGTGAGTAATACGCTTAGAGTTTATACTGATATTGTGATAGAGGTTAGCTCCAGTGGCAATGAAGGGGAAAATCCATTAGTAAGAAAAAGAGAAGAAATTCTTCTTGAACCCGAGTTTTGAAAGATCTATGAAAGATTTTTTATTAACTCTGCTACTGCCAAAAAGGATTACCCTTTACTTGAAGGAGAAGAAGGTAGTTTGCTAATAATTTGCTATGATGATTTTATGGAGGCTATGCAGCCTTTTGTTGACTGGAAACGCACAACAGGAAGACGTACAGAAATAGTTCCTAAATCAGAAGCAGGCACAAACCCATCTGAAATAAAAAACTTTGTGCAAGATTATTATGATGAAAATGACGACTTTGCTCATTTATTGCTGGTTGGAGATGCGCCTCAAATTCCCCCAATGACAACATCTAACGGAGCTTCTGATAATGCTTATGGTTTTCTCGTTGGAACAAATTCTTATAATGACATTTTTGTAGGCCGTTTCTCGGCAGAATCTGTAGCAGATGTTGAAACCCAGGTGCAGAGAATGATAGAATACGAAAGGGATATTAACGAAACAGATACATGGCTTAGCACTGGGATGGGTGTTGCACGAAATGAAGGAACCGGCTCAGGCCATCACGGCGAAAACGACTATCAGCACATGGATTTCATCAAGGATACATTGCTTAACTTTACGTATGATGTTGTTCACAGAAGATATGATGGAAATGTTCCCGGTGTACCTAACACGAATGCAGCAGAAATATCATCTGATATTAATGACGGTGTTTCAATTATTAACTTTTGTAATCATGGCTCTGTTGATGGATGGAGTGTAGCAGGATATAATATTTCGCATGTAAACCAGTTAACAAACGTTGGCAAGCTTCCTTTTATATGGTCTGTGGCTTGTGTTAACGGAGCGTTTGTAAATGCATTGTGTTTTGCGGAAGTTTGGCTAAGGGCTACTCATGATGGCCAGCCAACAGGTGCTATTGGAATGAAAGCGGCAACGATTAATCAACCATGGCAGCCTCCTATGTGTGGGCAGGATGAAATGAATAGTATTCTAACAGAAGAAAGCATCCCACACGGAAGCACAATAAAACGCACGTATGGTGCCGTTTCTATTAACGGTAGTATGTTTATGATACCTCAGCACGGAACCCAGGGAACCAGAACTCATGAAACTTGGATATTATTTGGTGACCCTACCTTAATGGTAAGGACTGATGTGCCAGAAACTATCTCTGCAACTTATGACCCTGTTATATTTCTTGGATTAAGCCAGTTTGATGTTTCGGCACCTGATGCTGATGGCGCTGTTGTAGCCGTTACAATTTATGACGAAATTGACGAAGAGGTTGTGATTCTTGGAACAGCAGTTGTTGAGGATGGAGTTGCTAATGTTCATTTTGATGAGCCTGTATCTCAGCCGGGAATGGCTACTTTAGCTATTACCGGGTTCAATAAAGTTACATACCTGAATGAAGAAATTAATATAATTCCACCTGAAGGGCCATATGTTACTTTTAACAGCTATGAAATTGATGACTCTGCCGGTAATAATAACGGCGTAGCAGAATATGGCGAATATCTTTCGCTTAACATGAGCCTTAGAAATGTTGGAATTGAAACAGCAGATGGCGTTGAAGCTGTTCTGAATTCTGAAAGTGAGTATATTACAATTACTGATAATAGTCATAGCTGGGGAAGCATTGATGAAGGTGATGATGCAATGCAGGTAGCAGCATTTTCTTTTAAAGTTGATGATGTTATTCCTGATAACCAAAACGTGCTGTTTAATATGATAATTACAGATAGTGACAACAATGAGTGGGAGTCAAATTTTTCATTAAGGATTTATTCCCCGGTTTTTTCTATTGGTGAATTTTATATTGATGACTCAGCACAAGGCGATGGTAATGGCAGGCTTGATCCCGGTGAAGTTGCTGACATTGTTGTAAGATATACAAATAATGGAGGAGCCTATGCAATGGATGCCGTAAGTCAATTTATAGCATCAAGCCCCTACCTGACAATTCTTGACGAAGTAATAGAGCATGACGTTATCTTACCTGGTGATTATATTGAAGCAGCTTATACTGTTGAGGCTAATGCTTCTACCCCGGAAGGTACGTTGCTGGATGTTTTGTTTAGCATAGAAGATGCTCATTATATTGAGTCAGAGCAAAGCCTTGTAATTGGCCAGGTTCCCGAAACAATTGTAGGAGAGGGCACAGATGAAACACAACATTACCCATTTTACAACTATTATAAAGCAAACCGCTCACAAGTGTTATATACTGTTGATGAACTTGGACAGGGTGAAAAAACTATAACAGAAATGGGAATGGATATTCGTCATATTACTTCAACACCAGAGCACCAGCAGCTACCCAACTTTAAAGTTAAGGTAAAACATACTGATCTTGAGCAGTTGAGCACAAGCTTTGTTAACATGAGTGATGCAGTAATAATATTTGAAGAAAATCCACATCAAATGCCTACTGAAGAAGTTGGATGGCATATATGGGATATTGAAAACTTTGAATATGACGGCAGCAGTAATTTAATTATTGAAGTTGTTTGGGGCCTCCTTGATACATGGTGTGGCTTTAACGATTATTATCGCGTGAGTGGCACAACGATGCCTACAACCAGGGCAGTGTTTGGATATAATGACAACAACCCTGTACCTGATTATAATGGAAATTCGAATATTCTGCCAAATCTATACCTTGCATTTGCTGCTGAAGAAACTGAAGAGGAAAGAGATGTCAACTTTTTGGTAAGAAGTATTTATGGTGATTTGATAGAAGAAGCTGGAGTTCGTGTTGGCTCAAAAACTCTTTATACTGACCAGCAAGGGAAAACATC
>PWND01000353.1 GCA_003557965.1 Bacteroidales bacterium
AAACTCATTAAGAAGTAAACTTGAAAAATCTGAAGCAAGCCATGGCACTGCTGTAGTTATGGAAGTTGCAACGGGAAAAATCAAAGCTATATCTAACTTAACAAGAACAGAAGGCGGTAGCTATATAGAGAGTTTTAACTATGCTATTGGTGAAAGCACTGAGCCGGGCTCAACATTTAAGCTGGCTTCAATGATTGCTGTGCTTGAAGATAGTAAATTTTCTCCGGAAGATCTTATTAATACTGGTGATGGTGAAATTGCGTATTCTGACAGAGTTATGCGGGATGCTGTTAGAGGTGGTTTTGGAACTATTACAGTGCAAAATGCTTTTGAAGTTTCATCAAATGTAGCTATTTCAAAAATTGTTCATGACAGTTATAGCAATAACCCTATGAGGTTTGTTAACAGGCTTAGGTCTTTGGGCCTTGATAAACCGTTAAACGTTGAAATTAGAGGTGAAGCTGCTCCTGTTATCAGTGATGTAACAAGTTCCAGCTGGTCAGCAGTTTCTCTGCCATGGATGGCTATTGGCTATGAAGTATCTTTAACGCCTTTGCAACTACTTACATTTTACAATGGTATTGCTAATAATGGAAAAGTTATGAAGCCTATGTTTGTCAATGAAATAAGGCAAACAGGCAAAACTGTAAAAAAATATTCACCTACTGTAATAAATGAAAAATTATGCTCTCCTGAAACTATCAGGAAAGTAAAAGCAATGCTTGAAGGTGTTGTGAAAAATGGAACAGCAAGTAACATATATACTTCTAAATACAGTATTGCCGGTAAAACGGGTACGGCACAGGTTGCTGATACAAAGCACGGATACAGGCGAGAATCAGGAGTTGTTTACAGGGCATCATTCGCAGGCTATTTCCCGGCTGATAACCCTGTGTATTCAATGATTGTTGTGGTACATGACCCACAAGGCTATGCCTACAATGGAAGCCTTATAGCTGCTCCTGTTTTCAGAGAAATTGCCGACAGGATATTTGCCACGCAACTGGATTTTCCAAATCATGAGCTTTATAGATCTAAACTTGCATGGCTTCCCTCTTTTAGAATGGGAAACTTTAATGACATGAAAAAGTTTTATTCAAACTTTGATTGCGTATTAACGGACTTGCCCAATAATCAATGGGTGCAATCTGTAGTTAATAGCGATACTGTTAAGTTTCGTGAAAGAGAGTTTGTTGAAAATCTTGTTCCGAGCGTAATTGGAATGGGGCTTAAAGATGCTATATATATGCTGGAAAATGTCGGGATGAATGTTAAGTTTGAAGGGAAAGGCATGGTTAGAAAGCAAAGTATAAGGCCGGGAGTGAGAATAAGAAAAGGTGATGAAATATTCTTAGAGCTTTCATAATTGGAGTAATTAAATTTTTTGAAAAAAATAAGAACAGATTGAATGATAAAATTAGCTGACATATTATACAAGGCAGGAGCTGTTGAAATAAACGGGCATACAAACAAAACTGTTAATAATGTTCATTTTGACTCAAGAAAAGTTGATAAAGGCTCTTTGTTTGTTGCTATTAAAGGCTTAACTACCGATGGCCACATATTTATAGAAAGTGCTGTTGAGAATGGTGCTAATTGCATTGTTTGTGAAAAATTCCCGGAAAAACTTAGCAGTGACGTAACCTATGTAAAAGTGAAAAACAGCTCTTTTGCGTTGGCCGTGATTGCTGCAAACTTCTATGGCAACCCCTCGGAAGAAATTAAACTTATTGGAGTTACCGGAACTAATGGGAAAACCACAACTACTACATTGCTTCATGCATTGTTTAATAAGCTTGGACAGAAATCCGGGTTAATATCAACTATTAATTACAAAATTGCAGATAAAAGCTTGCCGGCATTATTTACAACACCTGATTCATTGCAAATAAACTTATTGCTTAGGCAAATGATAGATGAAGGATGTAAGTATTGCTTTATGGAAGTGAGTTCACATGCTGTTTCACAAAACAGGGTTTCAGCACTGAAGTTTAGTGGTGGAGTTTTTACTAACCTTTCACAGGATCATCTTGATTATCATAATTCTTTTCAGGAATACCTGGAAACTAAAAAATCATTTTTTGATAATCTCCCTGCCGACGCTTTTGCACTTACAAATGCTGACGATAAAAACGGATGGGTAATGCTGCAAAACTCCAAGGCAAAAAAATACTCATACAGCCTTCATTCAGTCGCTGATTTCAAGGCAAAGATTATAGATAACCAGATTTCCGGGTTGGGCCTTGAGATTATAGGAATTGAAGCATGGTTTAAGCTGGTTGGCAAGTTTAATGCATATAATATTTTAGCAATTTTTGCAACTGCAAATATCTTAGGGTTAGACATTAAAAATGCTTTAACTGCTTTGAGTGGTTTTGAATCTGTTGAAGGAAGGTTTCAGCACATAATAAGTAATAATAAAATCAATATAATAATTGATTATGCACATACCCCTGATGCTTTAGAAAATGTACTGAAAACATTGAGGGAAGTTAATAACGATAGTAAAGCACGAATAATTACTGTATTTGGTTGCGGCGGGAATCGCGATAAAACCAAGAGGCCATTAATGGGCTCATTAGCGGCAAAATACAGTGATAAAATTGTTATTACTGATGATAATCCCAGGAATGAAAATCCGGTGTATATTACCAATGATATAGTTAATGGGCTTGACGACGAGGGCAGGGCAAAATCTTTGGTTATTAATAACAGAAAGGAAGCAATAAAAACGGCAATTGCACTCGCTGAAAAAAACGATATTGTTTTGGTTGCGGGAAAAGGCCATGAAAAATACCAGGAAATTAACGGAGTCAGGCATCATTTTGACGATGAAAAAGTTGTTAAAGAGATTATTGATAGATAAAACATTAGTATAATTAAATAATACTGCTATGCTGTACTACTTGTTCGATTATTTAAACAGCAATTTTGATATACCAGGAACCGGTGTGTTTCAATACATATCCTTTAGGTCAGGTATGGCAATAATTTTTTCGCTTATTATCTCTTTGTTGATTGGAAAGAAGATTATCAGAATTTTGAAAGAGAAACAAGTAGGAGAAAACATTAGAAATCTTGGGCTGGAAGGCCAAATTGAAAAAAAGGGAACGCCTACAATGGGCGGTATTATCATTATTGGTGCTATTTTAATTCCCACACTGTTGTTTGCAAAACTTAATAATATTTATGTAATTCTGATGTTGATATCTGTTGTGTGGCTGGGTAGTATTGGGTTTGTTGATGATTATATTAAAGTTTTCAGAAAAGATAAAAAAGGCTTGCATGGAAAGTTTAAAATTCTTGGACAAATTGGACTGGGAATTATTGTGGGTACTACATTATATTTTAGTGACAAAGTTGTTATCAGGGAAAAGGTTATTCCTGAGTTTGAATATGTTGTCGCAAAAGATATTTATGAAGATGAAATTCCGGTAAAATCATCTTTTGTAAAAGAATCTGTAAAGTCAACAAAAACAACAATTCCGTTTTTTAAAAACAATGAGTTTGATTATGCTGTACTGCTTAAATTCTTAGGAGAAGGATATCAAAAATGGGCATTCCTGATTTTCATCCCGATAGTAATATTTATAATAATAGCAGTATCCAATAGTGCCAATATAACAGATGGGCTGGATGGCCTGGCAACAGGAAATTCAGCAATAATAGGAGCCACTTTGGGTGTGTTGGCATACGTGTCAGGTAACGCAATATTTGCTGATTACCTGAATATAATGTTTATACCTAATACCGGTGAGCTGGTAATTTTTATTGCAGCTTTTGTTGGTGCTTGTATAGGGTTTATGTGGTACAACTCTTATCCTGCACAAGTATTTATGGGCGATACAGGTAGCCTTACTTTAGGGGGCATAATTGCTGTTTTTGCCATTACTATCAGAAAAGAATTACTGATACCTGTTTTATGTGGTGTGTTTTTTATTGAAAGCCTTTCGGTGATTTTACAGGTTGCCTGGTTTAAATTATCGAGAATGATATATGGTGAAGGCAGGAGAATTTTTAAAATGGCGCCTATACATCACCACTTTCAATTGAAAGGGTATCATGAGGCAAAAATTGTACAAAGGTTCTTAATTGTAGGAATATTATTAGCAGTGTTTGCTGTTATAACACTTAAACTAAGATAGAAAAATGTATGGCAAAGCATATTGCAATACTGGGAGGTGGTGAAAGTGGAGTGGGAGCAGCCATTTTGGCACAAAAAAAAGGTTATGATGTTTGGCTGTCTGATGCTGGAATAATTAAAGAAAAATATAAAAACGTTCTTATAAATCATGATATAAACTGGGAAGAAAAAAAGCACTCAGATGATAAAATTTTATCAGCTGGCTTGATAATCAAAAGCCCTGGAATTCCGGACAACATTGAAATACTGTTAAAAGCAAATAGAAATGAAATTCCGGTAATATCAGAAATTGAATTCGCCGGCAGGTTTACTGATGCAAAAAAAATTTGTATTACAGGAAGTAATGGAAAAACAACAACAGCTTTGCTAATATTTCATATTTTGAAAAATGCCGGGTTTAACGTTGGCCTCGCCGGAAATGTTGGAAAAAGCTTCGCATGGCAGGTAGCACTTAATCAATATGAATACTACGTGTTGGAAATTTCCAGCTTTCAGCTTGATGGAATGTTTGATTTTAAAGCCGATATTTCTGTTTTATTAAATATTGTGCCAGACCACTTAGACAGATATAATAATTCTTTTGAGCTTTACAAAAAATCTAAAATGAAGATAATTCAGAATCAAACAAGAAAGGATTGGTTTATATACAATTATGACGACCCGGTTATTAGATCATGCATTCAGAATAAAGAGGTTAAACCCATGACAATTCCTTTTTCAGTGAAAAAAGAATTCGAAAATGGGGCGTTTTTGAAAAACAACGAACTAAACATTTTGATAAATAATGATTACTTAAAATATGACATTATGGATATGACAATTCATGGTACTCACAACATTTATAACTCGATGGCCAGTGGCATCGCTGCACGTTTGGTTGATGTACGTAAAGACTTTATTAAAAAGAGTTTTTGCAACTTTCAAAATATTGAACACAGGCTTGAATCGGTTGGATATGTTAAAGGTATTGAGTTTATTAATGATAGTAAAGCCACTAATGTGAATTCGGCCTGGTATGCATTAGAAACAATGACCAAGCCTGTAATATGGATTGCCGGAGGACAGGAAAAAGGCAATGACTACTCTGTTTTATCTGACTTGGTAAAGGCTAAAGTAAAGGCTATTATTTGCCTTGGAAAAGATAATTCTAACTTGATAAATGCATTTGTTAAAACAGTTAAACATATAAAAGAGGCATCATCTGCTGCAGAAGCTGTAAGCAAAGCATACGACTTTGCCAGCCCGGGAGACGTTGTGTTGCTTAGCCCGGCATGCGCAAGCTTCGACCTTTTTGAAAACTTTGAAGATAGAGGTAAACAATTTAAACAGGCTGTTTTTGACCTTTAAACATGTGTTATGGGACGAATTTTTGAATATATAAAAGGTGACAGAACAATATGGATTATTGTAATTATATTGTCTGTTTTTTCACTTCTGTCAGTGTATAGCAGTACCGGTACTTTAGCCTATAAATACCGGGCTGGAAATACTGAATACTACCTGTTTAAGCACTTGATTATTATTGTTTTCGGCTTTTTGCTAATGTTTGCTGCTCATAAAGTAAAATATACATACTACTCAAGATTGTCACAAATTGCGCTATTTTTATGTATCCCTTTGTTATTACTTACCCTTACCATGGGAACAACTATCAATGAAGCAAACAGATGGCTTACTGTACCATTAATTAATGTTAGCTTTCAAAGTTCTGATTTTGCTAAACTCGCCCTGATAATGTACTTGGCGCGTATATTAACTAAAAAGCAAGGGCAAATTAAAGACTTTAAATATGCTTTCATTCCGGTTATTCTTCCTGTAATTGTTATTTGCGGGCTTATTTTACCTGCAAACTTTTCTACTGCTGCAATTTTGTTTTTTACCAGCATAGTAATTATGTTTATTGGAAGAGTAAATTATAAATATATTTTGTCAGTTATTTTTATTGGCAGCTTTGCATTCTCATTATTTGTAATAATATTATTAAATACTTCTGACCACGGAAGGCTGCATACATGGAAAAGCAGGGTAGAAAGCTTTACTAACAGAACTGAAGCCGACACATACCAAGTAGATCAGGCAAAAATTGCAATTGCCTCCGGTGGCTTTTTGGGAAAAATGCCGGGAAACTCTACTCAAAGGAATTTTTTGCCACAGGCTTTTTCAGATTTCATTTATGCTATTGTAATTGAAGAATATGGCTTAATTGGTGGAATGATTATTTTAATGATGTACCTGATACTTTTATTCAGAGGTGTGAGAATTGCTCACAGAGCTCCCGGCACATTCGGTTCATTGCTTGTTGCCGGGCTAACTTTTAGCCTCGTTTTTCAGGCTATGATTAATATGGCTGTTACGGTTGATATTCTTCCGGTAACCGGCCAACCATTGCCATTGGTTAGCATGGGTGGTACATCCATGTGGTTTACCGGCCTGGCAATTGGAATTATTTTAAGTGTAAGTAGAAAAATTGAAGAAAACACAACAGATGAAAAAGGAGGTATTTATGCCACAACACAAACCGATTAGAGCAATTATTGCCGGAGGAGGCACAGGGGGGCATGTAT
Organism: Bacteroidales bacterium; assembly: GCA_003557965.1. Classification (GTDB taxonomy): domain Bacteria; phylum Bacteroidota; class Bacteroidia; order Bacteroidales; family UBA7960; genus PWND01. The sequence goes on from PWND01000353.1 coordinate 6,709, forward strand.
TCCCCGCTATCGCAATTGCTAAAGCCTTAAAAGAAAAAGTTAAGGATATTCAAATATTGTTTGTTGGTGCAAAAGGACGGTTTGAAATGAAAAAAGTGCCACAAGCAGGATTTCATATTATCGGGCTGAATATTTCAGGCCTGCAAAGAAGGCTGACATATAAAAACCTCCTTGTCCCTTTTAAGTTGATTGATAGCTTAGCTAGAGCTAAAAACATTGTTAAAGGGTGGAAACCAGACCTCGTTATTGGAGTGGGTGGCTATGCAAGCTTCCCTGTTGTAAGAGCCGCTGCAAAACGAAAAGTGCCGGTAGTAATACAGGAGCAAAACAGTTATGCAGGAATTTCAAATAAAATTTTATCAAAAAAAGCTGATAAAATTTGTGTTGCTTACGAAGGAATGGAAAGGTTTTTTCCAAAAGAAAAAATTTATCTGACAGGAAATCCTGTCAGGAAAGAAATTATAAATACTAAGCCGAAAAATGAGGAAGCTTTTAAATATTTTAACCTGAATGAAAATAAAAAAACACTGCTTGTTTTTGGAGGTTCTCTTGGCGCTAAAACCATAAATGAAAGCTTAAAAAAACATGTTAAGCAGTTTTTATATAATAATGTACAGGTAATCTGGCAAACAGGTAAACTATACTATAACGAAGCTATTGAGGCTACTAAAGAGCTTGAAAACTTTGACCTGAGAATATATGAATTTATTGACAGGATGGACCTTGCGTATTCAGTAGCTGATTTAGTTGTTAGCAGGTCAGGCGCAATTGCTGTATCTGAAATTGCAGCATTACAAAAGCCTGCTATTTTTGTTCCATCGCCGCATGTTGCCGAAGACCATCAAACAAAAAATGCAATGGCCCTGGTTAACCTACAGGCTGCCAAGATGATTAAAGATAAAGACATTGTTGAAAAACTTGGCTCAGTTGCTATGGAATTGCTTGATGATGATGCTAAAAGACATTACCTGGCTGAAAAAATGGGGGGGATAGCTCATAAAAATGCTGCAGAAGCTATAGCAGAAGTAGCTTTAAGCTTAATTGAATAATTATTATGGATTTAAATAAAATACATACAGCATATTTCCTTGGCATAGGTGGCATTGGCATGAGTGCCATTGCACGCTATTTCCTCGATATTGGAATTAGCGTGCATGGCTATGATAAAACTCCGTCAAAAATAACAAGCCTGCTTATTGAAGAAGGTGCTGTTGTTCATTATGATGATAATCCGGAAATAATTCCAAAAAATACTGATATAGCAATATATACTCCCGCAATTCCTAAAGACCTTAATGAGTTTGTATTTTTAAATAATTCAAAGATTCCACTCTATAAAAGAGCCGAAATACTTGGCATGATTGCAAATGAAAAAAAGACAATTGCAGTAGCAGGAACTCATGGAAAAACTACGGTTTGTGCAATACTTGCCCATATTCTAAAATCTTCCGGAGTTAATTTTTCAGCCTTCCTGGGTGGAATTGCATCAAATTATAACTCAAACTTTATTAGCAACAGCGATGCCGATTGGATACTTGTTGAAGCTGATGAGTTTGATAGATCTTTTCTGCACCTCAAGCCTGATATAGCTGTTATTACTGCCATGGACGCCGACCATCTGGATGTGTATAACAATAAATCTAAAATGATTGAATCTTTTTCTGATTTTATTAAGCAAATAAAACCGGGTGGAACGCTAATTATTAATAAAGAGTTGCAAATACCCAAAGGACATAATATTTCAAATTTACTGACTTATCACGATGAAATTAAGTCAGACTTTTATTGCGATAACACTGCTTTCAGAAACAACACTTACATTTCTGATTTTAAAGGTGTTATAGAAGAAGAAAGTGTTATTATTGGATTGCCGGGCAAACATAACTTAAAAAATACATTGGCTGCCACTGCTGCTGCTTATAGTATAGGCGTTAAGCCAATGAATATATTTAATGCTTTAAGAACTTTTACTGGAATAAAAAGAAGATTTGAAGTTGTTTATAAAAATCACAATGTTGTTTATATTGACGATTATGCCCATCATCCGGAAGA
>PWND01000101.1 GCA_003557965.1 Bacteroidales bacterium
ATTGAGAAATAAATTTTTTAAAATTCTTTGGCATACTCAATACTTTCTACTACTTGGTTGGTAATTAATAATTCTGATAGTTTTCCTCTTTTTTTTGCATTCGCATTTACCATTCTTGATGCAAGTACGCGTTTTATATTAAACTTTTGATACAAATTCTCAAAAAAATGATCTGCTGCATTCTTCCCTTTAACATCTGAATTACTCAATATAAAACTGTATCCATAACTATCTATTTTTTTACAAAAATTTGCCAAACGAGCCTGCTCGTCATCGTTAAAATCTTGCTTATCATAGGAATTAAAGCTAGATGTTTGACTTAATGGCTTATATGGAGGGTCAAAATAGAACAGGCTGTTATTTGTAGCATATTTCAACGTATTTTCGAAATCGCCATTCAATATTTCAACTCTTTGTAAAATTTCACTATTTGCTATTATAGTCTGTTCATCACAGATTTTCGGATTAGTGTATCGCCCAAATGGTACATTAAATAGGCCTTTTTTATTTACCCTGTACAATCCATTAAAGCATGTGCGATTTAAGAAAATAAATATAGCAGTGTTTTCTATGTTACTAAGTGACTTGGTATTAAATTTATCTCTTTTGTTTAAAAAATACTGCTTACGGTTTTCCTCTTTTAAAAGCTTATACTCACTTTGAATCTCCTTTAGAGCAATAATCAAATCATAAGGGTTTTCTTTTATCGTTTTATATGCTATTATTAAATCAGAATTAATATCATTTATTACAGCCTTGGATATATTAGGATATTCCTGTAAAATCCAAAATAATACTGCTCCACCTCCAACAAAAGGCTCAATGTATGTTAAGTCCTTTTGCTGGTGAAAATCTTTTGGCAATGCTAACTTAATGCTATCAATTAATTGGGTTTTTCCTCCAACCCACTTTACAAAAGGTTTAGCCTTTGGTCTCATTTTGTTAGTTTTCTACTTAGCAAAAGTACAACTTTTTCTCTTTTGTTTGCATGAGGTTTTCTTCAGCTACAAATCCAAACAAATACCAATTTTCATCCAATTCTTTTTCTTACGAGATAATTAAAACTATTTTTGTGGGTCAATATTCAGATTGTATGAGCGAAAATATAAAAGTATTGGTCATTGCAAACTTCGACAATGAAGTAGTAAAGAAACCGGAAGCAAACATCATAAAAAGCATCAAAGAAGCTGGAGTTGATATTGATGTAATGACTTTTCCCGGCTCTCCTTTGAAGTCGTTTTTTGAAAATGCCGGAATAAAGGTTATTCCGCATCATCCGGTTAAGAAAGTTCAATGGAGTTCAATAAAGTTTATCAGGAAAGTAATAAAAACCGGCAAGTATGATATTCTTCACCTTTTTAATTCGAAAAGTATCCCTAATGGGGTGTTTGCCAGTTTGGGCCTGCCTGTAAAAGTAATAACATACAGGGGGGCTAAAGCTCAGTACTGGCATGACCCCACCTCCTACCTTACTCACTATAACCCAAGAGTAAATGGTATAATCTGCCTTTCTGAGTATGTGAAAAAAACTATTATTAAACAAAGAGTCGTTTCACCAAAAAAACTACATGTAGTTTGGAAAGGAACTGACACAGATTGGTTTACCGGTATAAAACCAGAAAAGTACCCTTTTAAAAACAGTGAAGAAAAGGCTTTTATTGTAACTTGTGCCGCTAACCTAAGGCCTGAAAAAGGCGTTGACTACTTACTTAAAGCAGCTGCATATTTAAATGAATACAAAAACATACATTTCGTTATTATAGGTAACGGCACTGATTCTGTTGGTTTTAATAACAAAATATCAAAACTGCCAAACTCATCACAAATCCACGGTATTGGATATGCTGATAATTTACACGCTCACATTCTGGCTGCTGATATTTATGTTCAGCCCTCAATCAGCGAAGGCCTGTGCAAATCAATTATCGAAGCAATGGCTCTTGGGAAAGCTGTTATTTCAACAAAATCAGGAGGCCCGGAAGAATATCTTGTTAACAATAAAAATTCATTGATGGTGCCTGTAAAAGATGGGAAAGCAATAGCCAAATCAATTTTAGAATTATACAATAATGAAAAAAAGAGAGAGCAGTTAGGCATAAATGCTAAGGAATTCGTGAAAGATAACTTTAGTATCAAAAAGTCTGCTTTTGATACAATTAAAGCCTATAAGGCAGTTTTATCCGGAAATAAAACCGGTAAAAAATAAAGTTTTTATTGAGTTAGCAATTTATTGTAGCAATCAACTACCTGGTTAGTAACTTTCTCCCTGTCAAAGTTTTGCACTGCATAATTATAACCGCTGTTTATCATTTTATTTCTTAATTCAGGATTATTTAAAACTTCTAATATTGCATTTGCAAGCTCATCATCCTTCAGGGGGTTAATATAAATGGTGTCAGGGCCACCGGCCTCCGGCAAAGATGAAACGTTTGAGGTAATAACAGGTGTTTTGCTCAGCAGCGCCTCAACAACAGGTAGTCCAAACCCCTCATAAAGTGATGGATACACAAGCATAAGAGATTTGCGGTAAATAGAATGAAGATCACTGTTATCTTCAAGATTATCTAACCAGTAAATTTTGTTTTTCACCCTTTCGTTTTTCAACAACTGCCTGCACTCATGCATATATTTTCCACCGCGGCCAATTATTACCAATGGTGTATTTATTTTTTCATCAAGGTTTTTATATGCTTTAAGTAATGTTTTTAGGTTTTTTCGCTTTTCAACACTGCCAACATACAAAATGTAGTCATCGGGCAGTTGATATTTTCTCAACACATTACTGTCATCAGAATCCGTTTTCTGTTTATAATAAACCTGGTTACATGCCTGGTAAATTACTTCAATTTTTTCTTCCCGGATATTATAAAACTTAATAATATCAGCCTTGGTATTATTACTGATAGCTATAATTTTGTCAGCGGTTTTACATGCATATTTAAACTTATAATCATATATGAGCCTGTCAAAAAATGAATAAGTATCAGGATAGTGTTTAAATATTAAATCATGAATGGTAACAACTGTTTTTATTTTGGTTTTATTAATGTTAAAAGGTATTTCATTGCTTAAGCCATGATATATTTGAATATTTTGCTTCTTAAGGTCGTTTTTAATTGTATGTGAACGCCACAAAGGTTTAATAACCAGCTTTGGCAGATGTGTTGAGTACCTGGTATTGTCAAAAAATTGCCTGGCTTCTTCTGTTATTTCAATTTGAGGTGTAAATAAGTGGTAATTATTGCCCGGAAAATACTCTGACAGATTTTTTACCAGTGTTCGGCTGTAGTTTCCTAAACCTGTATAATTGCAAAACAACCTTTTGGCGTCAAAACCTATATTCATGTAGCTGGGCCTTATTATTTGAAAACCACTTATTATTGAAAAGCAAAAATACAATAAAATTCTATTACTGCTTATTAAACAAAGTTATTGTTTGCCACAATTTACTGGTTTGGCAATTTGTAATTTCCAAAAATAAATCATCAACAGGGATTTATTATACTGTTACATTATATTCTCTTAAAGCATCATTAAGAGATGTTTTTAAATTTGTTGACTCTTTCCTTTTGCCAATAATTAATGCACAAGGCACATTATAAGTACCTGCAGGAAATTTTTTTGGTAAAGAGCCGGGAATAACCACTGATCTTTCAGGGACATACCCTGTATATTCTTTAACTTCGCTGCTGCTCACATCAAGAATTTTTGTTGATGCAGTTATTACAACATTTGCACCGAGAACGGCTTCTTTTTCTAACCTGACTCCCTCAACAATAATGCACCTGGAACCAATAAAGCAGTTATCTTCAACAATTACCGGTTTTGCCTGAACCGGCTCAAGAACACCGCCTATACCCACACCGCCGCTAATATGAACACCTTTTCCTATTTGTGCACAACTACCAACAGTTGCCCATGTATCTACCATTGTCCCTTCATCTACATAAGCCCCTATATTTACATAACTTGGCATCATTACAACATTTTTCGACAAAAAAGCACCATAACGGGCCACTGCATGAGGAACTACCCTTACCCCCAAATCACTGTAGCCTTTCTTTAATGGTATTTTATCATGAAACTCAAACGGGCCTGCTTCTATAACTTCCATTTTCTGAATAGGGAAATACAAGATTACTGCTTTTTTTACCCACTCATTTACAACCCAGCATTCGCCATTATGTTCTGCTACTCTCAGCTTTCCCTTATCAAGCATTTCTATTACTTCTTTTACTGACTTTACTACATCCGGCTCTGATAAAAGACTACGTTCTTCCCATGCCCTTTCAATTTGTTCTGATATTCTGCTCATAATTCAATACTTTTATGTTTTAAAAAACAAATTTAATGTATTTAACCATGCTAATTCTAAAGTTTTCACACTATTTAGTATTTTTGCATTCCACTTTTGAAAAGAGCAATTTTAATGGCTAACAATATAAAAATTAAAAATAAGAAAGCTTCCTTTGAATATTTTCTGGTTGAAAAGTATACTGCCGGGATAGTATTGACGGGCACCGAAATAAAATCAATCAGGCGTGGCAAGGTTAGTATTGCCGAATCTTATTGTGCTTTTATTGGTGATGAGCTGTTTGTAAAAAATATGCACATTGCTGAGTATGAATACGGCACATATAATAACCATGAGCCAAAAAGAGACCGCAAGCTCCTGCTTACAAGACGCGAGCTAAAAAAGCTTAAATCAAAACTGGATGAAAAAGGATTTACACTCATCCCTACTTTATTGTTTATTAATGAAAACGGACTTGCAAAGCTCGAAATATCCACAGCAAAAGGTAAAAAACTTTACGACAAAAGGGATACCATTAAGAAAAAAGACACCAGGAAAGAAATAGAAAAGGACATATAATACTACTTTTCCTTATAGGAATAGAAGTACTGCTTATTTCTATCAAAATAGCCTGTATCCTCATCGTCATCATCATCCTCATCCTCCTCAAGCTCCCATTGATATATTTTTCTTTGGGGCCCTTGTTTTTTATAAAAGAATGCTAAAACTATACCTGCAACCAGGCCAGATAAGTGCCCCTCCCAACTCATCTTTTCTTTGAGTGGAAAAATACCCCATATAATACTTCCATATAAAAATGCCACAACAAGTGAAATAGCCATCAAGCCAGTATGTTTTCTAATAATGCCGCTGACAAATAAAAACGATGCCATAAAATATATCAAACTACTTGCTCCAATATGATAAGCCTCACGTCCGATAATCCATAACCAGAAACCCGAAACAATCCATCCAATAATAACAACTTTGAAAGCTATAGCCCTGTAAAAGTAAAACAACATACTCCCCAAAATTAACAATGGAATTGTATTGGAAAACAAGTGAGAGAAATCTCCGTGTATCAGGGGAGAAAAAGCTATTCCTTTAAGTCCAGAAATACTTTGAGGAAATACACCATAAGCACTAAATGAGTAACCAAAGCTTACTTCTATAATTTTTATTATCCAAATTACTGTAACAAAAATTAACGGATATAATAATGACCTGTGAAAAGCCGGCTTTCCTTTATGACTAATTATGTTATCTGCATCAGTTTCTGACAAAACAAATATCCTTTATTACTTGTTATATATATAAACCCAATTATTCAACAGGTACTTTTCTGTTACATAGTTTGGATTAAACATTAGGCAAATATAAAAAATCATTGCTCATTATAAAACAAAGTAAAAGTGCAATCTTATGTTTTTTTTGCATATCAATATAACTTCATTCATTTACAATTAATTAAATTTGTAGAATATTAATTATAATAAATAATACACCGGCTAAAGTTTACGTATTATATTTAATACAACATAATAACTCATATAATGAAAATACTAAAGAAACTATTTACAAGCTTACTATTAGTTGCAGTTTTATTACTATCTGTAATTCCTTTTAACGCATACGCCCAGGAAGACAATGAACAGATCAAAAAACTGATAAGGTCTCTTCAATATATTCAAATGGGCTATATTGACGATGTAGAAGAATCTGAATTAATAGAGAATGCAATCAGGGGGATGTTACGCGAACTGGACCCGCACTCTACCTATTATACATCTGAAGAAATACAAAAAGCCAATGAACCCCTATTAGGCAGTTTCGAGGGAATAGGTGTGCAGTTTAATATTATCAATGATACTATTGTAGTAGTATCACCTATACCTGATGGCCCGTCAGAGGTTGTTGGAATACTGCCGGGTGACAAAATTATCAGTATTGACGGGGAAAGTGCTACGGGAAGTAAAATTAACAATCAGTTTGTATTAGATAAGCTTAGAGGTGAAAAAGGCTCTAAAGTTGATGTTGGCATTCACAGGAGAGGCCATACCGGAGTTTTAGACTTTACAATTACACGTGATAAAATTCCAATCAACTCACTTGATGCTGCTTTCATGGCTACACCAGAAATAGGGTATATTAAGCTTAACAGGTTTTCAAGAACCACCATGAATGAAGTAAAAGAAGCACTAAAAGAACTTAAAGAACAGGGCATGAAGAGTTTGATCCTTGATTTGAACTTTAATTCCGGTGGCTATCTTGATGTTTCAATTGACCTGGCAGATGAGTTTCTTGACCGTGATAAGCTTATCGTTTATACAGAAGGCAGGTCAGTAAGAACTCAAAAGTTCAACTCAACATGGAGAGGCTCATTCAAGAAAGGAAAACTTGTTGTGCTTATTAATGAAGGAAGTGCTTCAGCAAGTGAAATTCTTGCAGGTGCAGTTCAGGACTGGGACAGAGGATTGGTAGTAGGCAGAAGAAGCTTCGGGAAAGGATTAGTTCAGAGGCCATTTGAACTACCCGATGGTTCAGCAATAAGACTAACTGTTGCGCAATATTTTACACCTACAGGAAGAAGTATTCAAAAACCTTATGATGAAGGTGCTGACAAATATTATAAGGAGCTATCAAACAGGCTTGAAAGAGGAGAACTTGTTGACCCAGAAAAAATTTCTCTGCCGGATTCACTAAAATTTACCACACCTGGCAACAGGACCGTTTATGGTGGTGGTGGAATAATGCCTGATATTTTCATTCCTATTGACACAACAAGAGTATCTGACTTTTACTCTACACTGCTAAGAAGAGGTATTCTCAACTCTTTTACGATCGAATACGTAAATAAACACAGAGATGTTTTAATGAATAATTATCCGTCTTTGCCGGCTTTTATGAGCTATTTTGAAGTAACAGATGAATTAATGGATGAATTCATTAAGTATGCAAAAAATCGTGATGTTGAAAAGCCGGAAGAAGAAGATGAAATTTCTTTAAAACACTTAAAACACCAACTAAAAGCATTAGTTGCCAGAAGTATGTGGGATTTTGCTGCATACATACAAATTAGTATGCAAAATGATAAAGCATTTCAGGAAGCCATTAAAATAATTGAAGATGATACTTTTGACAAGTTGGGCATTAGCTATTGATTAACACTCACTTTTACCTGTTTTTTCAGGATTTAGTTCTTTTGTAATTGATAAAAAACTATCATATACCGGCAAACCCGTTTTGCCTAACCGCAACTTTGACTGGTGCCCCCTGCCAATAAGCATAACATCAATATTTAAAGCTTTTGCTATTTCATAATCATGTAATGTGTCTCCTATCATCAAAGCTTTGGCAGAATCAATATTATACTGTTTGAGGATATGATGGTATAAATCAAGCTTACCAAAAGCATAATCATCGCTAATACCAATAACATGTTCAAAATAATTAGCTATTTGCCTGGATTTAACACTCTCATTTAAGGCATTATTCTCCATTGCCGATACAATAAACTGCCTGAAATTCATAGCAGATAATTTCTTTAATACCTCTGCAGCGTCTTCGAATAATAAAGCCCGGGAAAGTAACTGCTTATATTCATCAATAAATTCTAAAGCAGGAATTTCAAATGCTTCACTTTCAAAATCGAAGCCCAACTTGTTGTAATAATGTTTTACGGGAAATGTAAAAACCTCTTTATATCTTTTTTCATCCAATAGTGGCATTTTCCTCCTTAGTAAAAGCTTATTCATAGCTTCTATACATATCTCAACATCATCTAGTAAGGTACCATTCCAATCCCAAAAAATGACTTTTTTCCCATTAACCATATTGTCAATTTAAATTTGAAAAGTCAAAAATCGCAAATAAATTTAACTTTGCAAAAAACAATTATTGAATAATGAGCATTACTTTATTTATCATAATTTTTACAGGAGCAACCTCTTTTATTGCCTTCAGCAATGAAAATGTATTTAACAAGTTGAAATTTAATCCCTATATGGCTTTAAACAGAAAGCAATGGTACAGATTTTTTTCTTATGCTTTGCTTCACGCCGACTGGGGGCACTTACTTGTAAATATGTTTGTGTTCTTTTCTTTTGGGTCGTTAGTAGAAAACTTGTTCGAGCACTATTTTCCCGGTAAAAGCTTATTGTACTTTTCTATGCTTTATATTGGAGGTGTATGCTTTTCTGTTTTATATTCTTTTGGGAAGCACAAGAATAATCACTACTACAATGCTGTAGGTGCCAGCGGTGCAGTTTCTGCAGTTTTGTTTTCCAGCATTGTTATGTATCCAACCAATACAATAATCTTTTTATTTTTCCCGGTACCAATTCCTGCTTTTGTTTTTGGGATATTATATCTTGTATATTCAGCATACATGGCTAAAAAAGCTAAA
>PWND01000319.1 GCA_003557965.1 Bacteroidales bacterium
AATATATCTAGCTTCGTCTTTGGCCCTTGTTTTGCCAAGTATTGTAACTGTCGGCTTTATTGTATGCATTCTGAAAGCTGTTGTTTGCCCCATAAATCCCTTAATTACAGTCCTGTGATTTTGCGTAAGCATAGTGGGTATTGGGTCCCATTTTGCTGAAAACTCAAATAGTGTAAAAAAATCTGTTCTTTCGTCTCTGCCGGTTTTTGGCACATCTATATCTGATTTTGAGTACTCATAAGGGCTTGTTTCTATCTGGAAATTGTGAAAAGCAAATGTGTTTGAAAAATCAAGCTTTTCCTGTGCATCAGGATCCATTGGAGTCCCGTCAAAAACCTCATGTAATATATCTACACCTTCAGCTGCCAAAGCTATATCAAGACTTTCAGGTGCTGAACACATCGCAAACATATATCCACCGCCTGCTACAAATTGTTGAATTTTTTTTGCAACATCTAACTTAAGGTCCGCAACTCTGGAATATCCAAGCCTGCGAGCCATCTCTTCTGCCAAACGCACCTCTTCCTGGTACCAGGATGCATTTCTGTATGCAAACCAAAACTTTCCATACTGCCCGGTAAAATCTTCATGATGCAAGTGAAGCCAATCATACAATGGCAATACCCCTTCAAGAATTTCTTTATCGTATATTGCATCATAAGGAATTTCTGCATAAGTTAATGCCAATGTAACCGCATCATCCCATGGAAGAGAATTCGGTGGCGTATAAACCGCTATGCGAGGGACTTTGTGCAACTTAATTTCGGACTTATTTATATCAGGGTCGTTTACCTTGTTAATTATTGAAGCAGCCTGTACATCAGCAATAACAGTATATGACACTCCTCTTGCTACCATCTCTTCCTCAAATACACTATGATGTGGAAACATAAAACTGCCTCCGCGATAGTTTAATAGCCAGCTTACTTCAATATCATGAGTAAGTACATAATATGCAATACCATATGACTTTAAATGATTTGTTTGGCTGTCATCCATTGGTATTAATATAAATGCTGAATGACTTATTAAGGATGAAAAAACAAAACAAAGTATTAAAAGTATTTTCTTCATTTATTTATTGATGTTTTATAATTTAATCTTTTCTTCTTTTAAGTAAAAAATAGCAATCAACAAAGTTACAAAAAGCGTGGAACTATTGCAATTAAAACTTAAACCCGGCCGGCACAAAAGCATTTTTTAAAATATTACAAAATCTGAATATAAAAAAGCTTTTACAGGTTGATGCCATTTTGTTCTTTTTATAAGTTTCTGGCAAAATAATTTTGCAGAAAAACTTAACTTTGCGTTTTAATTAACGATTATAAAAATCTCTTGGTATATAACTAATTGAAAATATTAACCAGTTAAATTATATTTAAAATTAAGCACATGAAAGTATTAGTTTATTCAATAGCGGCAAAGTTTTTAATAAGCCTTATTAGTATTAGTTTGTCATTTGGCCAAACATTTTATCATACCGGCAACACAGACTATGTGGATGTAAATCCCATTGGTGGAATTCTTCTGGCAGGTGGTGGCGGTGATGATAATAACGCGATGAAGTGGTTTTTGGAAAGGGCAGATGGTGGAGATATTGTGGTGCTTAGGGCAAGTGGTTCAGATGGGTATAATAACTACTTATACAGCCAATCAGGAGTTGAGGTTAATTCAGTTACCACCATTGTAATTCAGTCAGAAACAGAAGCAGACAATATTGAGGTTGAAGAGGTGCTTATGAATGCTGATGCAGTTTTTATTGCCGGAGGTAATCAATGGAATTATGTAAATTACTGGAAAAATACAAAAACAATATATGCACTTGAATATTTGATCAACAACAAAGGTGTCACAATAGGCGGCACAAGTGCCGGTATGGCTGTGCTGGGAGAAGTGGTGTTTTCTGCAGAAAATGGCACAGTATGGTCTTCGGAAGCTTTAGATAATCCTTATCACTCGAGAGTAACTTTAGATAGAGACTTTTTAGATGTTCCTTTCCTGGAAAACACAGTTACTGATACGCACTATAACAGGCCTGAAACAGATGGAATGTTAAGGAAAGGGAGGCATGTAGCATTTATGGCGAGGATGATAGAGGATTGGGATATGGATGCAAGGGGAATTGCTGCTAATGAATATACTGCTGTGGCAGTAGATGAAAATGGCACTGCCAGTGTGTTTGGAGAATCACATCATTCTGATTATGCGTATTTTCTGAAAGCTTATGGAGGTAGCCCTGAGGTTTGCCAGAGTGGTAGCCCGTTAACATGGAACAGAGACAGTACAGCGGTTTTAGTTTATAAACTAAAAGGCTATGAAGATGGAAGAAATACATTTTGTTTAGCTGACTGGGAGGATACTGAAGATAGCGGAAATTGGGAGTTTTGGTATGTTATTAGTGGTGAATTATATAAAGAAGAGGCAGTATTAAGTATTACGGATGGCTATGATAATGTGTTTGTAGAAGTATATCCAAACCCTGCAAGTGAATTTCTTACAGTAAGCTTTTCCAGCTTACATGATTATAAATCATTAATAATTCTCAATATAGACGGGAAAGTTATAAAAGAGAATAAGTTAGACTTATCAAAATGCCAGATTAGTATTAATGTTAGTGGTTTAAGCCCTGGGTTGTATTTTATTCAATTTGTTAATGGCAATAACACTGTTACTAAGCGGTGGATAAAGAGATAACTTAAGCTGAAAAATAAAGTACTGGGTAAGAATAATGAACTGCTGCAAAATTAAAGCACAAATTCGTTTTAATATTTAACTTTGAAATAATATTTAAAAACTTGAACACAATACATAAGATAATAAATGGTGATAGCCGCAAAATGAATTTAGTGCCTGACAAGTCAGTGCATTTAGTAATTACATCTCCACCTTATTGGCAACTCAAAGATTACGGAACGGAAAAACAGATAGGGTATAATGAAAACTACGAAACATACATTAATAATCTAAACCTTGTTTGGAAAGAGTGTTATCGTGTACTTGATAATGGTTGCCGGCTATGTATTAATATTGGCGACCAGTTTGCCAGAGCAGTTTATTATGGAAGATACAAAGTTATTCCTATAAGAACAGAGATTATTAAATTTTGCGAAAGCATTGGGCTTGATTATATGGGTGCAGTTATTTGGCAAAAGCAAACAACCACAAATACTACAGGCGGTGCTTCTTTGATGGGCAGCTTTCCCACACCTCGTAATGGCATTTTGTCAATTGATTATGAGTTCATTTTAATATTCAAAAAACTTGGCATACCAACAAAAGTTAACAAATCTATCAAAGAACAGTCAAAAATGACTATCGAAGAATGGAAAGAATATTTTTCAGGACACTGGAATTTTAATGGTGAAAAACAAGATGGACATATAGCAATGTTTCCTGAAGAGCTACCAAAAAGATTAATTAAAATGTTTGCTTTTAAAGGTGAGACGGTTTTAGACCCGTTTTTAGGCAGCGGAACTACATCTTTAGCTGCCCGCAATTTGGATAGAAACTCTATTGGTTATGAAATAAATCCTGATTTTATTAATACAGCTAAACAAAAATTGAATGTCAGTCAATCCGACATTTCCGGTACAACATATGAATTTTTGAAAGACCCATCAAGCATAGATGCTGAAAAGGAATTTGAGTCTTTGCCATACAGGTTTGTTGATTGTCAAAAGCTTGATAAAAAAGTTGACCCTAAAAAATTGCAATTCGGTTCTAAAATTGACCAAAACAGCTCTCAAAGAGAAAATTATTACTCTGTTAAAGAAGTTATCAGTCCGGAATTTATTAAACTAAATAATGATCTTTTAGTTCGTTTAATAGGAGTAAAAGAGAATAAAGACTTAAGAAATAAAGCTATAAAATTCCTTAATGATAAAACTAAAGGACAAAAAGTTTTTATGAAGTTTGACAATCAAAAATATGACAACAACAATAATTTATTGTGCTATCTCTATCTCAAAAACAAGACTTTTTTAAATGCCCATTTAATTAAGGAAGGATTAGCTGAACCTGATACGGAGTTAGACTTTAAATATAAGAACAAATTCATAAGTTTTTCAAATACAAATTATGCCAAATAATTTTTCACAACAAGAAAGACAGAATTTACTCACTGCTTTAGGGCATGGCAGAGCATCGGCCATTGGAGCAGGAAGATTAGCTCAAATATTAGGCTATCCAACTGGCGGGAATCAAGTGCGATTAAGGACACTAATAAAAGAATGTATCGAAATAGATGGAGATTTAATAGGCGCTGCAACAGGCAGACCAGCAGGTTTTTTTCTTATTTCAACCCTTCAAGAACTTGAAAGATACTTAGACAGTCTTGAAAACAGAACCCGAAGCGATAATGATAGAAGAACAGCTCTGATCAATTCTTGGAATAATCAGGACAATCAACAAACAACACGACAAATTTTAGATATAAGTTAATGGCAAAAGAATGGATTTTAAATAACGCAATGAACCGGTTCCAGCTTAATTTCAAAAGAAATGTTGGTCCAACTTCTGAAAGCATAAGGCAATGCGAACCAAAAACCATTGAAGAGTGGCGTGAATATTATTTTTCAAAAGTTCGTTCCAAAGAACACATTGTTGAATTAGGAAAAAGCTTTACATAAAAATAACGGAAGTAATTTCAGCAGAAGTAGAAGAAATTACTGAACAAGATTGCATTGATTATATGCTTCAGATTGTAATCGAAAGGACTTTTGATGGTTATGTAACCGAAATCAAAACAATTTATGGACAACTTGAACATGAATTGGGAATAAAAATTAAACCTGCACCTGATGAGTGGGATAGGCTTTACAACGTTGATTTTTTCATAAAAATTAAGGACAAATATATTGGCTTACAAATTAAACCTGTAAATCAAGGCATTCAGTTATCACAGATTTTTAAAGAAAAAGGGTTGCAACAAAAGACTCACGAAAAATTTGAAAAGAACTTTGGTGGTAAAGTGTTTTATATATTCTCATCAAAATCAAACGGGAAAAAAGTTATAATGAATCCCGAAATAATAGATGAGATAAACGCTGAAATCAATAGATTGGAAAATTAAGTCCGGCATTCATCTTGGGCTGGTAATTTACAGAGTAAACACGAAAAATGTATTATTTTAAAAAGGCATATCGTCATTATCGTCAATGTCATTCATCCTGGATGGCCTGGTCATGACGTTAGGTTCATTAGGATTATCGAAATGTTCAGATGGATTAAAACTGCTTTCTCCAGGGATAAAGTCGGGAACGGCATCATAGTCAGTGAACTTTGCCAGTTCGCTAATAAAGGTAAGTTTTAAGCTTTCCAATGCTCCGTTTCTGTGCTTGGCAATGATAAATTCTGCCATTCTTTCTGTTGAGTTTCCATCGTTGTCTTCCATAATCTGGTAGTATTCCGGCCTGTAGATGAAAGTGACCATGTCAGCGTCTTGTTCGATTGCGCCTGATTCTCTAAGGTCAGATAAAATAGGCCTTTTTGTGCCACCCCTTGTTTCTACAGCACGGCTTAATTGTGATAGAGCTATTATTGGAACATTTAGCTCTTTTGCAAGGCTTTTTAAGGATCTTGAAATATTGCTTATCTCTTGTTCTCTGTTGCCTTTATGGTCAGCAGTTCCAGACATTAACTGAAGGTAGTCAATAACTATTAATTCAATATTATGCTTCGACTTTAGCCTACGGCATTTTGCACGTAGTTCAAAAATTGAAAGAGCAGGTGTGTCATCAATGTATAATGGTGCACTGGTAAGTTCACCAATTCTTTCGTTTAGTTTTTTCCATTCTGACTCATCAAGTTGTCCGCGCCTGAGCTTTTCGGAAGGGATTTCTGATTCGCTGGCAATTAGTCGCGTAACAAGCTGAACCCCTGTCATTTCTAAAGAAAAGAATGCCGTAGGGCGCTGAAATTCAACAGCAATATTTCTGGCCATGCTTAAAACAAAAGCAGTTTTACCCATTCCAGGACGGGCTGCTAATATAACAAGATCAGCCTTTTGCCATCCGGCTGTAATACGGTCAATCTCAGAAAATCCACTTGGAACACCTGTTATATGCCCATCATGATCTTTTGCCTTTTCAATACTTTGTATTGAATCTCTTATTAGTGTTTGCATATCAGAATAACTTCTCCTGAAGTTAGTCTCACTAACATTAAAAAGTTCTTTTTCTGCTTTATCTAATATGTCAAACACATCCTCACTGTCCTCATACGACTCTTTAATAATATCTGATGAAATACGAATCAATTCCCGTTGTAAATACTTTTCAATAACAATTCGGGCGTGATATTCAATATTGGCTGCTGAGGCTACCCTGTTTGTTAGCTGCGAAATATAATATGCACCTCCAACTATTTCAAGTTCACCGCGCTTTTGCAGTTCATTAGTTACAGTTAGTATGTCAACCGGTAAAGAATCCTGGAATAATGAAGCAATGGCAGCGAAAATCTTTTGATGCGCATCTTTATAAAACACCTCGGGTTTTAATATATCAATAACTGTTGTAAGTGCATCCTGCTCAAGCATTACAGCACCTAAAACTGTCTCTTCAAGGTCAGGCGCCTGTGGAGGTACCCGTCCATGATCAGTGTAATCAATTGATTTTGAGGGCTTCCTGGCTGCCCTTGTTGGCTTTTCTTTAGCTTTCTTTTCCGGTGAATTCATGGGTCAAAAATAGATAATCAATTCAAAGCTTTCAATAAAAAACCAAAAATATTTTATTAACAATTTTGAAATCCTTTAGGAGTAAGCATTATATAACAAAATTAGTTAAAGTACAGATAGTCAGCCAATTACTAAGCAGGCCTTTGCTTCTCTTTTATTTTCAAAGCTTTATATATCTAACAAAAATTCTAATGAGTTAAAAATAATGTTTATTAAAAAAATGCTTTATTGAAAAAATGCTTTATTGAAAAAATCAATCATATAAAAAATATCAATTTTCAGTATCGGAATATCCTCAGCAACTCCTCAGGAAACTTAAAAAAACACTCAAATATTTTGGCAGTATTAGTTTGTTTCAATAATGTTTTCATCATCAATATTGCCTTCTTGTATTAACTTTAAATACAATCGTGCGGTAGTGATTACATCTTTATTACAGTATTTGGCAATTCTGTCAATTTCTCCATTATTATAATAAACATGAGCAACCTGGCTGCCATCTATATCATCTTTTGGGCTGGGAATGTCGAAAACTGCAGCCAGTAAAGCAAGAGAGGTGTAGTTTTTATAATCTCCGAATTTCCATAACTCCATTGTATCAATAAAAGGAGTTTCCCATGGCTTTTTGCCCTGGTTATCTAGTAAGTATGGTAATTTGATGTTGTTAATTAGCATTCTTCTTGACAGGTATGGGAAATCGAATTCTTTACCATTATGAGCGCAAAGGCAGTGTGCCTTGGTATTAAAGTGGTTATTCAAAAGTTTTGAAAAATTGGTTAATATTTCTTTTTCATCATGTCCATAAAATGCTTTAACTCTGAATTTCATTACGCCCTCATCCATCCTGAAAAAACCTGCTGAAATACAAACTATTTTTCCAAATTCAGAATATATTCCGGCTTTTTCGAAAAACAGTTCTTCAGGTGTTGCGTTTTCATCATCTTTAATAATTCTGTTTGCTTTACTTTCCCAAAGTGGTTTTAAATTTTCAGGAAGTTCTTCGAATTTCCCGTATAATGGGACAGTTTCAAGATCAATAAATAGAATGTTGTTAAGGTCAAATAAGTTTTGCATAATAGTTTACTCTGTGATTTTAAACTCTGTTCTTCTGTTGTTTGCTCTGCCTTCAGCAGTTTCATTTGTGTCAATTGGCTTGTCAAACGAATATCCTGCATAAGATAAGCGTGAATCATCAATTCCTTTATCAATTAAGTAATTATAAACACTTTTAGCCCGGTTTTTTGACAGTGTAAGGTTGTAATCATGGGAGCCTACATTGTCAGTATGCCCACGTATTTCAATATTAATGCCGGGATTATCATTAAGAAGTTTAATAAGCCTTTGTAGTTCGGCTATTGATTCCGGTAATAAATTGTATTTTGCCGTTTCAAAAAATATATTTCTAAGAATAACAGTTTCCCCAATTTCTATTGGCTGCAGAAAAATATCCTGTAAATGGGGGTCGGCTATTTCCCTTACTTTTGTGTATTCAAAGTTTTCCGAAAAAAACAAATATCCTTCTTTAGAAATGTTGAGTCCAAGGTTTTTTTCAAGGGGGATAACCACTAAAAACTCTCCAAACCTTCTGTCAGATTTTGCCCGGACTATAGTTTCATTTCTTTTTAGGTCAATAAGTTCAATATTAGCTTCAAGCCTTTGCCGGGTTTTGCTGTCAAATATCGTTCCCTTCATGTATGTAAGTGGGTTTGGTTTAATTTCATCATAAAGGCCGAAGTAATAAATATCGAGGTTACCATAGCCATTAAGGCGATCGGATGCGAAAAAAGCTTTATTTCCCAAGGCACTGACAAAAATAGACATTTCATCATTGTGTGTGTTTATGGGGTATCCCAGGTTAACAGGTTCAGACCAGTTTCCGTCATCATCTAAAACACTAAAAAACAGGTCTAATCCACCCATGCCGATATGCCCGTCAGATGCAAAGTAAAGGGTTCGGTTGTCACTATGTATGAATGCGGACATTTCGGTACCTGTTGTGTTAATAACTTCACCAAGGTTTTCGGGCTTTGTCCATCTTCCATTATCGTCTTTATGAGTAACATATATATCCATATGCCCAAAGTTACCACTACGCCCGCTTGTAAAATATAAGGTTTGCCCATCTGCTGATACTGATGGTTGCGAATCCCAATACCTTGAATTAACAGTTGGGCCAAGGTTTTGTGGTGCAGTCCAGGTATCGCCTACTCTATTTGAGTAATATATATCACAACTACCGTAATTTGTTGGCCTGCTGCAAGCTGTAAAGAATAATTCCCTGCCGTCTGCTGTAATTGATTGTGCTCCCTCATTCCTGGGAGTGTTAATTGGCGGGCCTAAATTTTGTGCCTTAGTCCACTTTCCATTTTCATAAAAACTAATATAAAAGTCTTCATATTCTTCACCAAATTCTGAATGTTGAGGGCTTACCCTGGGCTTTTTTCTTGTAAATATTAATGTTTCCCCATCTGCTGTTAGCACAGGACTGTATTCAGCAAATTCGCTGTTTATTGACTCACCAAGGTTAACTGGTTCAAAAGGCACCGGATTTTTTATTGCTTCTATGGCAAATTTGCAATTATCTAAATATTGCATTGCTCTTTTGTACGTTGCTTGAGTATAGTTTTCATAATCCAGGTAATGATATATCATTTCTTTTGCTTCCCGGTATTGCCCTGTTTTATAGTAAGCACTTGCCAGTAAAAAGTGTTTATATTGATAAAAATCCGGATCAATCATTATCGCTTCATTCAAATATTCAATGCTTTCCGTATATTTATTTTGCTCATACAGCATTTCACCTAACACAATATAAGCTTCAATAAACTTATTATCCCGGGATATTGCATCTTTTAAATGCTTTTCAGCTAAAGAATAATTCATCAGGTTGAAGTTTTTTATGCCTTCTTCAAATGAATTTATAGCCCTTCTGTTTGAAGTTGTTAGCTCCCTTTGCTGAGCATTTGCACATACACTAACTATTGTAATTATTAAAACTGTGCAAATTTTTATAAAAGAAATATTTATAGATGATGTTTTTAAATTCACTGTTCAGTTATTATTTTTAGCTTATATTTTTTTTTACTTCGAGCAAAAAATCTTCAACTTTTTTTAAAGTTCTGATTATTTCAAATTCTTTAAGGCTGTCATCAGGGTTCTTCTTTAGTTTTTCTTTTGCTCCATTCAAGGTATAACCTCTTTCTTTTACCAGGTTATATATGATATGGAAGTTGTCCACATCAGCCTGAGTAAAAAGCCTGTTGCCTTTTTTGTTCTTTTGAGGTTTAATAATATCAAACTCTTTTTCCCAAAACCTAATTAATGAGGTATTAACATTAAACATGCCGGCAACTTCACCAATTGAGTAAAATATCTTTCCTGGTTTTGTTTTTTTTGCCATCTTTTTGTGCTAAGATTTTGTAAAAATACAAAATATGCCTGTGTATTTTATTATTTTTGTGCACTTAAAAAACGCACCTGGCTGAAATGTAGTGAAATTATATTTCTGTAAAGAACCTAATTTTTAAAAATTTTTATACTAACCCGAAATTTACATACTCAACATTATGAAGAAAAAAATTTTATCATTATTGCTTATTTTGTTTGCCTGTAGTGCTTTATTAGCATCAGAAGAAATGACTTTAAAGAAAACAATATGGGGAAATATTTCTCCAAAATCAGTTGTTCATTCTGGTGATGGTTTGTTCTTTGCACAAAATATGATGTATCGTAATACTATAACCGTTTATAACAGAAATTTTGAGCTTGTAAAAACGATATCAGATGAAATTAAGTTGTCAGATTATGGAGTAGAAGGTTATACCGGCACTCATAAGGGCTCACCTGTTGAAGTTGCATTTTCACATGATGGCAGGTATGCCTGGGTTTCTAACTACAGAATGTCGGGGAGTGGTTTTAATAATCCCGGGAATGACAGGGGAACGCCTGAAGGTGAATTTGATCAAAGCTATGTTTATAAAATAAATACGGAAACATTTGATATTGAAAATATTGTGGAAGTTGGTGCAGTGCCAAAGTATGTTGCTGTTTCGCCAGATAACAAATATGTTCTTGTTACAAACTGGTGTGATTATAATATGAGTGTGATAGATGCAGAAAGTGATGAAGTTGTTGAAACGATTTACCTTGGCAGATTTCCAAGGGGGATAGAAATTTCGCAAGACTCAAAAACAGCTTATGTTGCTGTTATGGGCTCGTATAATATTGCTGTTGTTAATCTAGAAGATTTTTCTGTCAGGTACATGACAGGTATTGGCAGGTCTCCAAGGCATTTATGCCTTGCGCCTGACGGCAGGTATCTATACGCAACATTAAATGGCGAAGCTAAAGTTGCAAAAATTGATTTAGAAACCGAAACGGTTTTAAGAAAGATTGAAACGGGTGATGCCCCCAGAAGTATGGTTTTGTCGGATGATGGGAAATTTCTGTATGTAGTGAACTACTTCTCTGATACAATGAGCAAAGTTGATGCAGAAACAATGGAAGTGTTGCAGACTGTTGAAACCAACGAAAGGCCTATTGGTATCACATACGACAAGAAAAACAACCAGGTATGGGTTGCTTGCTACAGGGGGTCAATTATGATTTTTCAGGATTGATTGAAAGTGGTTGTAAGTACATAAATTGAATAATCTTTATAGTTGGTTATTTTAAGCTTTTATGCCAACTATTAATATATCGTCGGTTTGCTCGTTGTCTTTTTTCCACTCTGATAATGTACTTTCCAGTATATTATATTTTTGTATAAGCGATTTATTGCTGATTTGGAGTAAAAGGTTTTTAAACCTTTTACTTGTAAACCTTCTGTTTGTTTTGCCATTGAGTTGATCAATATAGCCATCTGAAAAAAGGTATATCATATCATCTTTTTGCATCTGAAAAGAATGAGACTTAAAGCTTTTTTCTGAAGATGATTTTGCTACCGGCATTGAATCTCCAATGATTTCATATAAAGAATAATCACCTTTTGTATGCTTAGTAATTGCCCTGGCGTCACTTGATGATTTTAACAGGTCAATGTTGTTTGTTCTGATAATATATATAGAACTGGAAGCTCCTGCAAACTCTGCTTCCAGACTTTTTTTATCAATGGCAATTACTGAAACATCCATACCTTCGTTAAATCTTGAGCCAGATTTTTCCTGGTTTAAAGCAGTAATAACTTCCTGCCTTAGCACATTTAAGATATCAGCAGTACTTTTTATGTTTGCTCTTCGTATTATTTCATTAAGAAAAGCAATTCCGAGCATGCTCATAAATGCTCCGGGAACACCGTGCCCGGTGCAATCTGCAACAATTAAGTACATTTTACTTCCAATTTCTTTAAACCAGTAAAAATCACCACTGACTATCTCGCTGGGTTTGAAAAAAACCAGGCTTTCAGGAATGGCATTAGAGAGTTGTTCTTTTGATGGCAATAGAGCGCTTTGTATCAATTCTGCATATTTGATGCTGTCAGTTATGCGCTGGTGGCTTTTTTCAAGCAGATTTTTTTGTTCCAAAACAAATTCGTGCTGCATCGAAATCTGGTCTCGTTGTGCTATTATTTCTTCATTTTTTTGATTTATTTCGGTATGGCTAAGCTTAAGTCTTTTATTTGCTTTTTTGTTATCAAGATAAAGCTTGAGTACAATTAAAGAAAAGCCCAAAACCAATGCCAGGCCGGCAATAAAAGAGTATATTACCCACCTTTGTCTTTTTGTTTCCTCTATTTGCTTTTGAAGTTCTAGGTCTTTTATTTTTAATGTTTTTGTAAATTCAATACTGTCGGTAATAGCTTTTGTCTCATATTGATGCCTGTAATATTGCTCCTGTAGCCTGCCTCTAATATCTAAACTATGTACGCTGTCTTTCATTGCAACATAAGTGGTGTAATAATTCAGTGCGTTTTTATAGTCATTTTTACTGTTATAAATAATATAAAGTAAACGTGATGCAGCCTGAATGTCGGTATAGTGTCCGATTTCTTTGGCTAACCTATATGCCTTTTTAGCAAATGAATAGGCATTATCGTATTTATTTTGAATCAAATAGATTTCTCCAATTTTAGAGCTTGACTTGGAAATACCTTGCAAGTCGCCAATTTCATGGTAGAGTTTTTGGCTGCGCAAATAATATTCTAATGCAGCCTGAAAAGCTCCAATTAATTTGAAATAATCACCCATGCCTATCAAAGCTAAAGCGATACCGTGTTTGTCTTCAATCCTTTCATACTTTTTAAGACACTCTTCGCAGTAATATCTTGCTTTGCCCGGCATTCTTTTATCTAAGTAAATATTACAGGCCTTATTTAATGTATAGGCCTCTGTTTGAATATCCCTGTGCTTCCTGCTTATTTCAAGAGATTTTGTAAAAAACTCCATGGCTTTTTCCATATTGCCCTGGCTTTGAAAAGCTTCTCCAAGATTATTCAATGGTAAAACAATGCCTGTACCCGGTATTGATTTTTCTGTAAATAATTTAAAACTTTTATCATAATAGCTTATTGCCATAAACAGATCACCCTGGCTTTCATATACCAACCCGATATTGTTTTTAGTCATGGCATAGGAGTAACCTATATTGTCATGCTTTTCATGTTTATCTGTGCTTTTATAATAATACCTGAGCGCTTCATTAAACTCGCCTTTCAGAAAGTAGATAATTCCAATGTTATTATACTGGTTTGCTACTCCAGTTTCATGTCCGATAGCTTCATAGTTTTTAAGGCCTTCAGTATAATAAAAAAGAGCTGTGTCGAGCCTGCCCAGGTAATCATAAACATGGCCTAAAGAGTTGAAAGTTTTTGCAAGTTCTAAAGTGTGGTTGCCTGCATTAAATATGTCTTTTGCTCCATAAAAATACTCAAGAGACTCCCGCAATTTACCCTTATACTCCAGTAATTCACCAATGAAAAAAAATGCTTGTGCCTTGCCATAAGGAAAGTTAATACTATCAGCATAATTCAGAGAAGATTGCAAGTAATTTAATGCTTTTTCTAACTCTCCTTGTCTTTTGAGAATATCGCCTTTATATAAAAGTGAACGTATTTTTTGCTCTTGGAGTTTTCGGCTAAATGGTTTGTTGTTTTTGTATTTGGTGATTTTTTCTTCACATAAAGCTATTGTTTTGTTAAGGACATTTTTAGCTTCATCAAGGTTTTGTTCCTGAGTCAAGTAATAATAGTAAAGCTCAATTTTTGTTTCTACTTTAATAGTATCAATTCTTGAAAAGCGTATTACTCTTTTAAGGCTGTCCGGATTAGCGGAATGTAAAGCAGATACCTGGAAGAATAATAACAAAGTAAGTATTAAGCGAATATGTTTTTTTGAGATTTTCACATTACCGGGTTAAAAAAACTTATTTATTACTTCAGTAAAAACTTCTTGTTTTAGAGGTTTGGTAATATAATCATCCATTCCCAGTTTTTTATATTTTTCAGAATCTCCTTCAAAAGCATTAGCACTCAGGCCTATTATTGGTGGCAGGTTTTTATAGTCTTCTTTGAGTTTTTTCGTAGCAGCAATTCCATCCATAACGGGCATTTGAATGTCCATTAGAATAACGTCAAACTGCCCCGGCTGAAATTTTTCCAAAGCTTCCTTCCCGTTGCCGGCTAATGTTATATGATGCCCCATTGAAGATAATAATAGTTTAATAACTTTTTGATTTATCATTTTATCTTCGACCAGCAAAATTTTTAATTTTTTTGAAGAGTTAAAAGCTTCATCAGTATCAAGGACTGAAGGCATTTCATCCCACATTACAACCTTAGCTTTAAAAGTAAACCAGAAAGTACTTCCAACCTTGTATTCACTTTCAAAGCCTATTTCGCCACCATGAATCTTTACAAGTTCTTTGCATATTGATAAACCTAAACCCGTACCATCATAGTCTCGTGTGTCAACTTCATCAATTTGAGCAAATGGGATAAAAAGCTGGTCTTGTTTTTCAGGGCGAATACCATACCCTGTATCTTTTACTTCGATTTTTATTGTTGCTTCGTTAGTTATAGTATCAGTTTTAATATGCTTAACAAAAAGTTCAATTTCCCCTTGGTTGGTAAATTTTACCGCATTCGAAATCAAATTGTTTATTATTTGCATGATACGGCTTTTATCTGCTTTGATAAATACAGGAACTTCCTCTTCTATATGCATATCAAAAGCTATGTCTTTATCACAAATGCTGCTAAACAACTTTTTTGCATTAATTACAAGAGTTTGAACCTGGAAAGTTTTAATGTTTAGCTTTAGCTTACCGGCTTCAATTTTTGAAAAGTCTAAAACCTGGTTTATTATCTCATGGAGATTTTCAGTAGATTGCTTCAGCGTGCTAACATAGTCATGCTGCACAGCATCTAACTTTGTTTTTCCTAACAACTCAATCATGCCTACAAGTCCGGTAAGTGGCGTCCTGATTTCATGACTCATATTAGCCAGAAAGTTTTGTTTAAATTCTGCAGTTTTGTTAGCAAGCTCTACCTGTTCTCTTAACTTCTCTGCCTCTTTTTCATCAAGTTGAGTGCTTAGAAAGTAGTTCTTTCTGTTGTAAAGCTCCATGTTGTATGCAGAAAGCATTCCGAATAAATTTAGCGCTAAATAAAAGAAGTTATAAACCAAAACGCTGTTATACGATATGTCTGCAAAGAATAATATGCCCGCATTAAAAAATACAAATGTTGTCCAGCCCACAATAGATGCATATATAAACCTCAACCTAAACACAAAATATCCCGCAGAGTAAATCACTATTAAACCGGTATAATACGTATGGACGTCCGGCATTAATATAATTAAAACGACTTTGCTCAAAGCTGCAAATATAAATGCCATGCTTAAAAATAACTGCCATACTTTTTCAAACCATTTTATGTATGTTAACAGAAAAATCAGAATCAGGGCAGGTATTATTAATCCAAAATTAATAATGGTGGAAGTAACCTTGTATTCTATCTCTGATGTTATTTCTAAATAGCCAAAAATAGAGTAAATTGCTACTGATAATATTAAAGCAATACGAATTAAATTAACAGAGTCCCTGAAGTATTTTTTTTTGAATTTACCTTCAAGACTGTCAGAAAAAGATAATGTGACAGGATTGAAATCCATATAATATTATTTTTGCCAAACAATCGTTTAAAGCCCTATCAGATGTAAAACATATATTTTATAGTAAAAATAAACATATTTACATTGTAAAAATATAAAAATTATTGGCACTATTCATGAATTTTAAGAAAAAGATTTTAGCTTCTTATGCTTTTTTAAACTTGTGATTTGTGTTAACATTAACCCCAAAATTACTATGCTCATTCCCAATATATTTGAAAACTCTATACTTTCCTTGAGAATTATCAATGCTGATATTGTTGTTATAACAGGTATTAAGTTGGTAAAAATTGCAGACTTTGCAATGCCTAAAACTCTTACAGCCGAAGTATAGAATAAAAATGCCAGAGTAGAACCAAATACTGCCAGGGCCAACAATGATCCTATCGCTGATATAGACGGGGTGATAGTTAAAAAATGTTGGAAATCAATAATAAAAAAAACAGTCATAAAAAGTACCGCGCCAATAAAATTTTGTACCGATATGATTGTAATAGAAGAATACTTAGCTGTTAATTTTTTGAGGAAAACAATATTTATCAGCGCAGATATTACAGCAAATAATAACAAGAATACTCCTAAAGGAGATGCTGTAAAACGCAAGTCGGTATCTAATATCATTATCGTTACTCCCAAAAACGAAATAATAAAGCCAAGGGCATTTATGAAGTTAACCTTTTCTCTGAAAGCAATAAACCCCAATATAGGTGCAAATACCGGTATTGTTGCAATAATTACTGCTGCAATGGTAGGTGAAACATATAATAATCCAAAATTTTCTCCAATAAAGTAACAAAACGGTGTAAAAAAAGACATAATAAAAAACGAGAGGTAGTCTTTCTTGTCAATTTTTTCGTGGAGGCCTTTAATTCTAATAATTATATGGATTAATAAAGATGATATTGAAAGCCTGATAAACATTATTGTAATCGGGCCGTAGTATTCGAATACAATTTTGGTCCATACATAAGATATTCCCCAAAATGTAACGGCCAGCATTATAAGCAAGTAGATATAATACTTTTTTAGCGATTCCATAATTGAAAAAATTATCTGCGAAAATAGTTATAAATACATTACCTGCTGTAAAGTTGTAAATAATAAAAAAGATGCTTCATCATGCATTATTGTTATTAAAAATCATTAGCAATTTGCTGCTTTAAATTTTATTAGCTTTGCAAAATATTGTTGATTTCTTTAACTGTTAGTAAATACGTAATCTTTAATAGTTTTGAAAAAAATTGCATTTTACACATTGGGCTGTAAACTTAATTTTAGTGAAACGTCTTTTATAAGTAATGATTTTATAAAAGGCGGCTATGAGATTGTAGGCTTTAATGAAATTGCTGACTACTATGTAATAAACTCCTGCTCTGTTACAGCTAAAGCAGAAAAAAAATGCAAAACGCTAATAAAACAAATATCGAAAAGAGTTCCTGAAGCATATATCGTTGTTGTTGGGTGTTTTTCTCAAATTAACCCAGATGAAATTTCTGAGTTGCAAGGAGTAAAGATGATTTTAGGAAATGATGATAAGTTTGATCTTTATAAACATATAAACTCAATTGCAAATAACAAAACAAAAAAGATTGTTATAAAGCCTTATAATGAAGCTTTTCAAAGCTTTGAACCAAGTTATTCAATAGAGGGCCGCACGCGCTCATTTTTCAAAGTTCAGGATGGTTGTGACTATAACTGTGCATATTGTACTGTGCCATTAGCAAGGGGTAGCAGTAGAAGCAACACAATTAAAGAAACAATAAAAACTGCGGAGGAAATTGTAGAAAACAACATTAAAGAAATAGTTTTATCTGGTATAAATTTAGGCGATTTTGGGAAAAATCATGGAGAGAGTTTTTATGAACTATTAAAAGAGATGGTAAAAATTGAAGAAATAGAAAGGATTAGAATATCATCTATTGAACCTGATCTTTTGAGTGATGAAATAATAAAGCTTGTTGCCGACGAAAGAAAACTAATGCCACATTTTCATATCCCTCTCCAATCCGGGAGCAATGCAGTATTGCAAAGCATGAAAAGAAGGTATAGCA
Source organism: Bacteroidales bacterium (assembly GCA_003557965.1). Taxonomy (GTDB): domain Bacteria; phylum Bacteroidota; class Bacteroidia; order Bacteroidales; family UBA7960; genus PWND01. Next base: position 17,835 of record PWND01000319.1, read on the forward strand.
GGGAGCTTTTTTCCTCAAGAGTTGAAAAAATTAAATCCTTAATGCCGAAAGCATGTATTGCAGTTGATCTTATTGTCGGATATCCAATCGAAACCAGGCAGATGTTTAATGAATCTGTTAGTTTTATTAATGATACTGACATTTCTTATTTACATGTGTTTACATACAGCGAAAGAAAGAATACAAAAGCAATCAATCTCTCTTCAACCGTGCCTTTAAAAGAAAGAAAAGAAAGGTCTGAAATATTGCATGAGCTATCAGAAAAGAAAAAGAAAACTTTTTACCTTAATAATGTAAATAATACGTTAAATGTACTTTGGGAAAAAGAAAATGTTAATGGCTTTATGTATGGTTTTACAGAGAATTATATCAGGGTAAAAACCAAGTTCAGTTTAGAACTAACTAATGAAGTTACAACAGTTAGGCTTAATACAATTATTGGCAACAATGTTTTTAGTGTAGATGTATTGCAATAATTGATATTACTCATTTAGGACACTTAATTATTTCGTAAACTAATATAAAAGATAACTATTATGGATTTGAACAATCTTTGTAAGCAGGTATGTAATATTGCAAAAACAGCCGGTGCTTTTATAAGGGAAGAAGTTGATGCACTCAAAAAAGATGATGTGATAAGTAAAGGCCTTCATAATTATGTTACTTATGTTGATAAAAAATCTGAAGAAATGATTGTTGAGAAGTTGAAGCCATTATTGCCGGAAGCAGGTTTTATAGTAGAGGAAGAAACAATTTCAAAAAAGGGTAAAGAATATAACTGGGTGGTTGATCCGCTTGATGGCACTACAAATTATATTCATTCATTGCCGTGTTTTAGTGTTTCAATTGCCTTAATGTATAAAGATGAAGTTATTTTGGGTGTAGTTTATGAAGTAAACAGGGATGAATGTTTTTATGCAGTAAAAGGGGAGGGGGCTTATCTTAATGGAGCCGGAATCAATGTTTCAAAAACAGAGTCAATTGAAGACAGTTTGCTGGCAACAGGTTTTCCCTACTATGACTATTCCCGTTTGAATAATTACATGAGCTTGTTTGCCTGGTTTTTAAGAAATACACGCGGTGTAAGGCGTTTTGGCAGTGCTGCTGTTGATTTGGCCTATGTAGCATGTGGAAGGTTTGACGGGTTTTTTGAATATAGCCTGAATGCATGGGATGTTGCAGCAGGAAGCTTAATTGTAGAAGAAGCCGGTGGTAAAGTTTCCGATTTTGAAGGCAGTAATAACTACTTGTTTGGTAAGGAAATTATTGCAACTAATAACCTTATTTTCAACATTTTTCTTAGAAAGCTAAAAGATTCTTTTTCCGCATAAAAAAACAGGTAACACCATGTGATGCTACCTGTAATGTGATTTTCTTAATTACTGAAACTATGCTTAAAAGTTTTCTAAAAAGAATAATGCACCGCTAACAGTAGTGCCAATAATAACAGAGATAATAAGAAAAATCAGGTAAATTCCAGCAATACAAAGGCCAACTATACCTGTAATTTGTCCTGCTTTTGCCATATCAAAGCTTCCTTTTGTAAAAACAGAAGGATTTGCTTTATATGCCTTAATAGCTTTGCTGGCAAGAATAAGGGCAATAATTCCCAATACTATTCCAACCCCAAAGAAACATGCAAGAACAATTGACAATATTCCCAGCACCATTGCAGGAATAGAACCGGGTGCCGTTTGTAATTGATTAGGAGCATTTGATTCCATAGTTTTTTGTTTTAGTTAAAAAAATAATTTAATTAGGAAATTTAGTATCATTAATGTTGCTGTAAAAATAATGGATATTTTGAAATAAAGCAATGAGTTTTTAAATTTAAATAAAAAATGCATTGCTAAAATGATTAAAGAAGCAATTAATGGTAGTAATGCAGGGAATATTAAAATACTTTCCCAAATGTTGCCTTTAAGCAATTCGATTATAGCCCTTTGTATTCCGCATCCGGGACACTCTAAACCAAATAGTTTTTTCCAATGGCAAGGAGTTTGAAGTTTTTCCAACAACTCATTAAGTCTTTGCATTTGTAGATAGTTTTATTATTTGGTTATTGTGCCTAAGTGCTGCTCGTTCAAATTATTCAAACTGGTATTTGTGCAAAGCAGTAATTAACATTTCTTAAAAACCAAGCTATCAATTATGCTTCAATATTTTGATTACAGCTCGCTTTACTGGAAAATATTTATAAATGTCCATAGCTTAATCATGTGGAGTTATTAATATAAGTGCCAATTAAGTCCGTAAAATCAGATTCTCCATCATAAAAGACTGATACAATCGGGATGTTGAACTTGTTAGAAACATCTTTAAAAATAGAACTGCAAACTTGTCCCGGCATGCAACCAAAAGGCGACACGTTTACAACTAACTTTGCTCCTTGTTTTGCAAAACCGATTGCGCGCCCCACAGTTAGTACCGGCTCTCCTTCAACTTCTGCAGGGACATACTTATCACCAACCTTCATTACTTCTTTAATTGATGGTTCTTTCCTGTTGTGCAAAAAATGATTAAATATTTTTATATACTTATTTTCTATGATTGATGTAAAACTATCTGAAATAAAGTGAGAGAAAAAGTCAAGAATAGTTTTTGCTGTTTTCATTTCTGCAGAATAATGAACCCATTCCATCATTGGGGCAACCCATGCTTCGCCACCATTATCCTCAATACGCTTAACAAGATTAGAATTGGAAAAGGATGAATTTCTAACATATATTTCTCCAACAACACCAACAAGTGGTTTATCTTCCTTAAAAAATTCAAGTTTTTTGAGCTTTGAGTTTATTTTTCGTAAAGCAGCTGAAATACTTTCTTTGTTTTCAAAAACACTCACAAGGTTCTTTATCCCGTCTTCCAAAATGCTGTCAACGGCTCCTTTTTCTTTCTCATAAGGCCTTAGCCTGCAGCCAAGCTTGTAAATGATGTCTGATACAATCATTGCTTTTAGAAAGTGTACACGTAGTGCCCCTTTTATATCACCATAATTATCATCAAAGCTTGGGGATATAATCGAGGCATTAATGTTGTTGTTTTGTAAAATCTTATTATGCAGCCTCGCATATAATCCAAAACGGCATGGCCCGCTGGCACACGGCATAAATAGTGCTGTATTATTATTGCTGTTGTTGCCTTCTGAAGAGATTTTGTGCAGAAACGAACCAATTGTTGAGGTTGCCGGCATACATTCAGAGCCCCTTACATAAGCGCTTCCTTTGGTAAATGTTTCAATGTCTTCTTTAACAAGAGGAACTGAGTCAATGCCGTAAGCCCTTATCGCAGCACTAACCAGCTTTGTCCCAATAGGATGCATAGGAGGAATGTATATTTTGCTCCCCTCAAAACTGTTTTTTATTTTATATTCAATTTGCTTTTCGTTTTGTATTTCGGGTTGCTCAGAAAAACAATGCTCTACCCTGTCAAAGAATGCTTCAAGCCTGGTCATGTAGCCTGCATCGCCTCCATGCTCATCAAGCTCCAAAATAAGAAATGGTTTTTTGCCAATAATATCTTCAAAAGTATTTAAAAGGAATGAGTCGGGGCCACAACTAAAGTTTGTGAGGAAAATGGGAAATAAATCATCTTGATTTTTTATGTAACGGGATGCTGCTACAATCTTTTGTCCGTAAGACCAATACATATCTTTATATTCGACCGGAATATCTTCTCTTTTTACAGGCAGAATATCCATTGGTATTACCTCATAATCATAGCGTGCTATAGTGGATAGCAATCCCAGGTTTAAAGTTTGGTCTAATATATTGTATCCTCTGCCAAGTATAACAAAACGGGGTTTGTTTGTTTTACGTTTTTCAATAAATGTTTTTCCAAACTCCCGTAATTTGTTTTTTATTTCTGTATTTTCTTCCTTGGCTTCTTTGTATGCTTGTTTTATTTTTTTCCCCGGTATGCCATAAGATTTGCCAACTGATTGCTCAAGCTGCTTTATGTTAAAGTCATCGGATTTTGAAAAGTCAATAACAGGAGTTAGCAGATTATCAGTTTTTAGGTTGTTGTAACCCAGCACACTTTTTAATATTGCAGGAAAAGCCTGGGATAAAGGACAGAAGTATGAATTCATTGCCTTGTTGTTTGGCGTATCCTGAATGTGATATGGTAAAAATACCGGCAGTTTGTCGTGCCTGACACTGTACATTGCATGCCCTATGGCAAGCTTTAAGGGGTAGCAAAAGTCAGATAATGAATAAGATTTAGCTAAATCAGATATTTCTTCATTAGAAACGGGTGAGGGAATAAGCTGAATATTAATTTTTGAAAAAAACTTTTGCCAAAATGGATTAAACGAAAAATAATGTAATGCTCTTGGGAAATAAGCTTTCATCAGGTGATTTTTACTTTCCCTGGCATTAATTGTTTTTTCAAGAAATTTGAGTCCGTCAAGGTGGGTGTTTTGTTTTACTGCTTCATCTTCAGGTTCTTTGCCGCACATATAGCCCCAAGAAGCAACAGTGTCCTCATTTTCGACTCTCATGTACTTAATAAGACATTTGTTGTTACATAAGTTGCAATTTTCTTCAGTTAAAACCACTTCCTTATTAATTAATGAAAGCCCTTTAAAACCGGATTGCCCTGGTGGGTCATTTCTAAGCATTTCAGCAATTCCAATAGCACCCATCAGGTGGCTGTACTCTGAAGTGTAAACTTTTTTATTTAAGACATTTTCAAAAGCTTCAACCAAACCTGAGTTTTTTGCAGTTGCTCCAAGAAATAAAACAGGTTCTTCAACTTTTCTGTTTTGAACTACCCTGTGTAAATAGTTTTTGCATACTGAATATAGCACCGAAGCCATTACTTCGCTTCTTTTGTACCCGTTTGTTAACAACTGATTGGCATCTTGCTCCATAAACACCGTGCATCTGTCACTTGATATTGGTGGCTTGGCATTTTTACAATATGTGGGAATGTCGTCAAGCTTAATGCTCAGATTTTTTGCTTGCTCTTCAAGGAAAGACCCGGTACCTGCCGCACATACGTAGTTCATGTTTGCGTCTTTCATCCAGCCGTTTTCTACAAAAATATATTTAGAATCCTGCCCGCCAATTTCAAAAATTGTTTTTACATCTGCAAACTCCTTTACTGCACCTTTGAGATGTGCTGTTATCTCATTTTTAATAATATCAGCTCCGGCAAACTGGCCAACGAGCTTTCTCCCGCTTCCGGTTGTTCCTGTACCTTTAAAATTAAAACTTACATTGTTTTCATTTTGCAAAGTATTTATACCTTCAAGCAGGTTTTTAAAAGCGCTTATTGGCTTGCCTTTTGTACGGGTGTAAAGGCCTGTTAGTATGGTTCCATTATCGTCAATTAGTACTAGCTTGGTACTTGTTGAGCCGATATCAATTCCTGCATATACATCATAATGCTTGTTTTTTTCAAGTTTCCAAATATCAACTTCATTATTATGAATATCCAGGTAATGTTTATGTGTTGTTTTTCTTTGTTTGCTAAAAGAAAGTGGCAACTCGTAAGAGGCTTTATAGGATTCTTTGTTAACTTTTTTCAGCTCATCTTTGTTTTTTTCATCTGCAATATATGTTATTAGTGCATTCGAAAGAAAATAGTCGGGATTTTCTGCAACAACAAGATTATTGTTGTTAAGCAGTTTTTGAAAGAAATGAGTGAAAATCTTATTATTTGCCAGGCCTCCAATCAGAAAAACGTCATTATTTAGTGTTTTTCCTCTAAAAAGAGTTGTATAAGCTGATTCTGCGAGCCCTTTAACAAGTCCATTCCACAACTGTTCGATGCTATATCCTTGTTGCTGGCGGTGAATAAGGTCGCTTTTAGCAAAAACAGAACACCTTGAAGCTATGGTTGGAGGATTTTCTATAATTGGAATATCCTGGAGGCTTTCATAAGAAAGCCCCATTCGTTGCATTTGCTGGTCAAGGAATGCACCGGTCCCGGCAGCACATAAGCTGTTTGTGTCGTACCTGTGAAATTTACCATCTTTAACCTCTATTACGGATAATCCTGATGAGCCTATGTCAATAAAGTATTTTACATTCGGAAAATCGTAATCTTTTATTGTTTTTACCAGGCAGTTTATTGGTGATATTACAGGAATATTGAAAGAACGCGATAGTAATCCTGCGTACTTTCCTGTAATTATGCCAGATACATTGTCAATTTTTATTTCATTGGTGGTGATAAGGTCGTTAAAAGCTGCCAATGGCTCTCCCCAGTGCTCTTTCCTGAAGTGTTGAGTTATCCCGTTTTCTTTATATGCAAGCTTTATAGATAGCGAACCAGCATCAACGCCAATAATTTTTTTTTCAGAAACTACTGTCATTTTATTACTACAAATTTAATACTAACATTTATATCGCCTGATACTGAAGCTATGTAAACACCCGGCTTATAATCAGATAATGAAACTTTAACGTTTGAATTTTCTGAGTATCTTTCACTATATAGTATTCTTCCTGACATGTCTGCAATACTTAATCTGAAGTTATAAAGCTTTTGTGTGCAGGGAAGATTTACAATAAGTTCTTTGTTGTTTTGCTGATAATATATTTGTGCTTTTGGCTTTTCAATATCGGGAATAAAATTATCATCATCTTCTTCTTGTTTATATAAAACGGTAACTTTAAAGTCATCAAAATAAAAACCACTGTAATTGATGTCAAAATCAGATACAAATTTAAACTTTAGCCAAATAGTATCTCCCAAATAGTTTTCGAGATTAACTTTTTCTAAAACCCAGTCATCAATAAATCCGTGATATAAAGGTTTGCCGGTATCCTGAAAATTGCTGCCTTTTTCAGTATATTTTCCTTCAAGAGGTTCCCACGAAGCCATATCATCATTTGAAATAAGAAACTGTGCATAATCCCAGTTTTTCTCAATTTCAAACCAAGTCATAAAGTTTATTTCAGCTAACAGTGCGTCTGTTAAATCAATTGGTTCTGTCAAAACAATTTCGGCGTTTGTGTTGTTTTGATAATTTCCGCCGGGTCTGTCAGCCAGCGAACCCGGGGCGGAATAGTATGTTTCATTGCATACACCCCAAACATCACTGTCCCAGTTGTCCATGCTGTCACAGGAGTCAAAAAACACAACTTCAGGAACACCATAAAAATTTATTATTGTATCATGCCATTGATACATGCCATTACACAAAGTAACGACAAACTCAATGTTTTCACTGGAGGTAATATTTTGGTCAACTTCTAAATATATGCTACCTGAACTTAATTGTAAAACTTCCATGTTTTCAAATGTAACAGGATCTCCCACGGAAGAAATATTGTCAGAAATAGCTTGCAAAGAAACTGTATAATTTGCCGGACTGTAGAGTCCAAGATTTTTTATGGAAAAGTTTATATCTGTGATAGTTTCAGTAAAGTAAGGTTCGCTAACAACCGTAGTTTTTGCATAAGGCAAAGCTAAGTGTGCTAATGCATTGTTCATGTGGACGTGGCCAGCGCATATATCAATTATTCTGTCTTCTGCGGGCCAAAAACCATCACTTGGTGCCCCTGCTTCAGGTGTAAAAGCGAATACTTTGTTCTTAGTTTCCTGTTCTCCGTAAAACCAGTCATCGGATACACCATTAGCATAATACATCAGCGTTTCATAAACAGTGCCATAAACATAATTGTTTTCTTCAGTTAGAAATTTCGCAAATTCAATATATTTTAATGAATCCGGTGTTAGCGTATTATCATAGCCCCAGGGATATATTAATAGATCGCTGAATGTATGATTATTAAGAGCCAAACTAAATTCATATTCTTCTGCAAATATTTTCAGGTTTTGAGTTTCCGGCTCGGAAAAAGGGCCGGTCCCGCGGTATGTTTGCGATGAGGGAGTTGGTGATGAGCCAAAATTATCATATCCCCACTTGTACCCAAAATTCCTGTTGAGATCAACGCCTGTGGAGCCATCACTGTTTTGCCTCATGTTTTTTCTCTGCATACCTCCACCCCCGGGGTTGGTAAATTCGCAAAATAAGTACCCATCAGGGTTAACACATGGCACGAAGTACATCTCCAAATTATCAACCAAGTACGTTACTTCTGGGTCTTCGTCATAGTTTTCAAGCAGATACCACATCTGGAACAACATCTGCTGCATACTGGCAGGTTCTCTTGCATGCGTTAGAGCAGTGTATAAAACTTTGGGCTTGGTTGTTGTCTCTTGAGGAGATGTTGATATACGAACCCAGTAAATTTGCCTGCCCTCAATGCTGTTTATATCACTTATAGCTTCCCTTTCTGATATTAACTCAGGGAATAATTCATGCATTAAATCAAGCTCATCAAGTAGCTCGCTATATGTATGAAAGCCACCCATTGAACCCATTGTGAAATTTTCAGGAACCGGATAAGCAGCATCTCTGTATCTGTCACGCGCCGATTGCATGATGCTATCCCTGTCTAAGCCTTTATTTCTTCCTTTATAATATTCGGATACATTTTTTATTAATACAGAATAATCAAAACCAGCTTTAGATATTTTTTTTAATTCATATTCAGAAAACTCTCCAATGAAATAATTTCCGGCTTTAAACTCTATAGGTTGTAAAGCCATACCCAGCTTTGCCAGCTCAATTAATTCATTGCCTGCAAGGTCAATTTTTACACGGGAATGCTTTTCACCAACAGGCCTTTCTGCACAAACAAATATGTGGATTAGTAAGGTAACAAAAAACAAACTTAAAGTTTTAATCATAATTGAAAGACGTTTAAAAGTTTCAGTTTATAAAACTTTTTTGAATAAATACCAATTTGGCGAAATTTTAGTTGCAAAGTTAGTCAAAAGATTTCATTGTTGTTGAATACTTGGCTGTTTGATTGATAACTATGCTTTGTGTATTTATTAATTTGTATATTTTTATGAATAAAAAAAAAGGATAATTGTTATTTTTACAAATATGTTTTATTGTTTAATTTAAATAAACTTGAAGTTTATTATGAAACCATTAGTAAGTATTATTATGGGCAGTACATCCGATATGAAAGTAATGTCGGAGGCTGCTAAATTTTTTGATGAATTGGAAATTCCGTTTGAGCTAAATGCATTATCGGCGCACAGAACTCCTGAACAGGTTATTGATTATGCCGAAAACGCTCACACAAGAGGAGTGAAAGTTATTATAGCCGGTGCAGGCGGAGCTGCTCACTTGCCCGGTGTAATAGCTTCAAGCACCATTTTACCAGTAATTGGAGTGCCGGTAAAGTCTTCATTATCAATAGATGGATGGGATTCAATTCTTTCAATTTTGCAGATGCCTTCAGGGATACCTGTTGCTACTGTTGCCCTGGATGGGGCAAAAAATGCTGCAATACTGGCAACTCAAATATTAGCGCATACTGATGAAGGCATCAAAACAAAACTTGAAAACTTTAAAAAAGGATTAAAGCAAAAAGTTGTTAAGGCTAATGAGGATTTGAAAAAAGAAAAATTTAATTTCAGAATATCATAAAAAAATGAATTAGCAACATAAAAAAATTGTATATTGTTAATTCATTTTTGGTTTTGCCGGAACATACGGACAGAAACCGATAGCATTAAAATCATATACTTGCCTGTAATGCAGTGTATATGAGGAAATTATTATGTTTGTGTGCATGCAAATGAATTTTAAAACAAATAACGCAAACATATTCATGGTATAAACTTTAAAGACATGAAAAAGACTTTTTTACTTTTTATCATCCTGACATTTTCAATCGTGACACTACAGTCAGCTAATGATAATTATCCCTTTGGTGGCCGTGCTGCCAGTATGGGAAATGCTGCAGTTACATTATATGATCTTTGGGCTGTTAGTCATAACCAGGCTGGTTTGGCCGGTATCGAAAACATTATGGCAGGTGTATATATGGAAAACAGGTTTTTGATACCGGAACTAAACTTTGGCGCAGGTGCTGTGGCAATGCCGGCAGCTGGCGGTGTGTGGGGACTTAGTTTTACTCATTTCGGATACTCATTATATAATGAAAATAAAGTTGGATTTGGGTATTCAAGGTTTTTTGGCGAAAGATTCTCTGCAGGTGTACAATTCAACTACCATCACTTATCTATTGCAGAAGATTATGGCAATAAACATAGTGTTACTGTTGATCTCGGCATGATATATGAAATTATTGATAACCTGCATATTGGATTTCACCTTTTTAATCCTACAAAATCAAAAGTTGCTGATTATGACAATGAACGAATTCCCACTATTATAAGGGGAGGTTTTTCTTATGCGTTTTCTGACCAGGTGTTATTTGTTTTTGAAACAGAAAAAGATATAAATCATGACCCCGTGTATAAAGCAGGTATAGAATACCGCGTTATTGACCCCCTGTATTTGCGTGCCGGAGTTGGAACGAATCCAACATCAAATTCTTTTGGATTTGGGTTTGAATTTGGGAACTTCAACATTGACTTATCCTCGTCATATCATTATATATTAGGTTATTCGCCACAGTTTAGTTTGATTTATGAATTTAAATAAACCCGTTTATGCCGGTTTTTAATATACATATAAAGCCCGTAAGAATTTTTAAAGCATTTATGCTTTTGGTGTTTTTTGTTTTAATGTTTTTGTGCTTTTCAACATTATTTGCGCAAAATGATAATGAAAATGGTAGCCCACCGCCGGGGTTTCCGGAGCATCATGACCAGGTAGTCCCGGAAGATGAATTATTTCAAAGGGTTGAAGGATTGCTTGAAGACCTTGAGGAT
>PWND01000132.1 GCA_003557965.1 Bacteroidales bacterium
AAGGTTTCAGAATTGCCCTGGCAATTTTACACATGGGCCGGATGAAGTTGGGCGCAAATGTGATTGGTGCTGCAAAACAAACAACTACTGACTCTGTTGTATATGCTAATGAAAGAAAGCAGTTTGGCACACTGATCTCTAGCTTCGGTGCCATAAAGCACAAATTAGCCGAAATGGTTATAAAAGTGTTTGCTCATGAATCAGCTATTTATCGTGTAAGCAGAGACATTGATGTACTTATGGAAAAGTACAAAAATGAAGGTTGCGATGTAGGCTTAGGTTCAATTGATGCTATTAGTCATTATGCCGTTGAAGACGCTATATTGAAAGTATGGGGTTCTGAAATGCTTGATTTTGTTGTTGATGAAGGTGTTCAAGTCCACGGAGGAATGGGCTATTCTGCCGAGATGAATGTAGAAAGAGCATACAGAGATTCAAGAATAAACAGGATTTTCGAAGGAACTAATGAAATAAACAGGCTCCTGGTTGTTGAAGCTGCTACCAAAAAAGCAATGAAAGGAGAATATGATTTATTTGGCCCGGCTGAAAAACTTTATAATGATATTGATAATATTTCTGATGGTGCAAAAAGTGGAGAATCATACTTTGAGCAAAAGCTTAGATATATTAAAAATATGAAAAAAGCTATTAAGCTTGTTATATACAGTGCCTCAAAAGTTCTCGGAAGAGGCTTCATGAAAGAGCAGGAGGTGGTTAACAGGGTTTCTGACATGATAATGGATACTTACCTTGCTGAATCTCTCGTGCTGAGAGTACAAAAAAGAGAAAGCTTAAAAGGAGAAGACTCCATTTACAGAGACATTGCAGATGTATTTGTGTATGATGCAGTTAATAAGTTCTTTGTTTATGCTAAAGATGCTATTTACTCTCACGTAGAATCTTCAGAAGCTGAAAAACTTGTTGCCGCAATAACCAAACTTACTAATGTTTCAGGAGTAAACACAATGGTAGCAAGGCGCAGAATCGCAAATAAACTGATTGAAGATAATCAATATAAGTTTTAATCTTAATATTGCTTTAAAAAAAAGAGCGGTAAATATTAATTTATTTACCGCTCTTTTTTTTTATACGAGAGATGTTTATTTATTCTCTTTTTGTTTTTGCTGTTTTTTAACAGTTTTGATTTTTATAGCTTCTTCTTTTTTATCAAAGTCCACTTTTATTGTATCACCAACATTAACATTGGATTTAATAATCTCTTCTGCCAATGGGTCTTCAAGGTATTTTTGAATAGCTCTTTTTAGCGGCCTCGCTCCATAAGCTGCATCCCAGCCTTTTTCAGCAATGAAGTTTTTAGCATCATCAGAAAGTACAACCTTAAATCCGATTTCGTTTATTCGCTTATAGATTACTTCAAGTTCAATGTCAATAATTTTGAATATGTGCTCTTTTTGTAATGCGTCAAAAATAACAACATCATCAACACGATTAAGGAATTCCGGAGCAAAGGTCTTTTTTAATGCATTTTCAATAACACTTTGCGCATAAGTAAGGCTGGCGTCTTTACGAGCTTTAGTGTTAAAGCCCACTCCAAGTCCAAAGTCCTTCAACTGCCTTGAGCCAATATTTGAAGTCATGATGATTATAGTATTCTTAAAATCAATCCTGCGGCCAAAGCTATCAGTAAGCATTCCATCGTCTAAAACTTGCAGCAACAGGTGAAATACATCGGGGTGAGCCTTTTCAATTTCATCAAGTAAAACAACAGAATATGGTTTTCTCCTGATTTTTTCTGTAAGCTGCCCGCCTTCTTCATAGCCAACATATCCGGGAGGTGCCCCAATCAGCCTGCTAACAGCAAATTTTTCCATATACTCGCTCATATCAATTCTAACAATAGCATCATCAGAATCAAAAAGATGCCTTGAAAGAATTTTTGCAAGGTGCGTTTTTCCAACACCTGTTGGGCCAAGAAATATAAATGAACCAATTGGTTTATTGGGGTCCTTTAATCCTGATCTGTTTCTTCTAATGGATTTAACAACTTTCTTTATTGCTTCATCTTGTCCAATAACGCTTTTAGAAAGTTCGTCTTCCATTCCTATCAATCTTTCACTTTCGTTCATAGCAATTCTTTGAACAGGAATTCCTGTCATCATGGCAATTACTTCAGAAACATTCGTTTCGGTAACCAATTCTCTATGTAGTTGAGATTCTTCTTCCCAAAGCTTTTTCTCTCTAACAAGCTTTTCATTTAATTCTCTTTCCTGGTCGCGAAACTTAGCAGCAAGCTCATATTTTTGGCTTTTTATAGCTTTGGTTTTTTCGTTTCTTACTTCATCTATTTTCCCTTCAATTTCAATAATATTTTTCGGAACCTTAATATTTGTAATATGTACACGTGAGCCTGCTTCATCAAGTGCATCAATTGCCTTATCAGGTAAACATCGGTCACTAATATACCTGTTGGTAAGCATTACACAAGAATTTATTGCATCTTCCGAGTAATTGACAAGGTGGTGATCTTCATATTTTTGTTTAATATTATTGAGAATTTCTACTGTTTCTTCAACGGAAGTGGGGTCAATAATAATTTTCTGAAATCTTCTTTCAAGTGCACCATCTTTTTCAATGTGCTGACGGTATTCATCCAAAGTTGTAGCGCCTATACATTGCAAATCACCCCGAGCCAAGGCAGGTTTAAACATATTTGAGGCATCGAGTGAGCCAGAAGCTCCTCCAGCACCAACTATAGTATGCAACTCATCAATAAATAAGATTACATCCTGGTTTTTTTCAAGCTCATTAAGTAAAGCTTTCATCCTTTCTTCAAACTGCCCTCTGTACTTTGTACCGGCCACAAGAGATGCGATATCTAAAACTACTATTCTCTTATTAAACAGTGCTCTTGATACCTTTCTCTGGACAATACGAAGGGCAAGGCCTTCTGCAATAGCTGATTTACCTACACCGGGTTCACCAATTAAAATAGGATTATTCTTTTTTCTTCTTGATAGAATCTGGGCTATCCTTTGAAGTTCTTTTTCTCGTCCAACTACCGGGTCAAGCCTGTTTTCTTCAGCAGCCTTTGTTAAATCTCTTCCGAAATTATCAAGAACCGGAGTTTTTGATTTATCAGCGGGGTATCTTTTCCCGAATGAGCCTCCACCAAAGCCACCACCTTCTCCAGGCTCATCATCTCCTGTTTCATGAGATAACTCATCAGTAAAAGGTTTTACATCAGATTCAAGCTTTGAGTCATCATCATCACCTTCTTCTTTCCCAAATATCTGGTCTTTAAATGTTGCATAATCAATACCTTGATTTTCAAGAGTACGAGTGATAAAGTTTTCAGAATCTTTAAGAATGGATAACATTAAATGCTCCGTTCCAATCATATCACTGCCAAATAATTTTGCTTCAAGATATGTAATCTTTAATACTCTTTCTGCTTGCTTTACAAGGGGAATATTGTCAATTGTTTTTGAAGATGGGTTGCTACTGGTTTTTACCCTGATTGTGTTTTCAATCTTTTGTTTAAGCTCAGGCAAGTCAACACCTAATTTTAATAGTATTTTAATTGCCAGGCCATCTCCAACTCTGATAATACCCAACAGTAAGTGTTCAATGCCAATATAATCATTGCCATTTCTTAAAGCCTCTTCTCGGCTATATGTAATAACATCTTTTACTTCGGGTGAAAATTTTGCTTCCATAAAAAAACTTAATAACTAATTGTAACTATAAAAGTAATAATAAATCAAAAGTATTTAAAAAAAAAATACATTATAAAGAATAAACTTAAAATTCTCATATAAATTATTAACAATTATATAAATAAATTGTTAGCAAATTACATAAATATATGCAAAAAAACCAAGAATAATAAGTAAAAAAAGCGTATTTTCGTATGTTATTACAAAAAGTGAACCAAAAATAAAAATTACTGAAAATCAATATGTCAGAAGAAAAAATTTTTAAAGTAAACATTGAAGATCAGATGAAATCGGCATACATAGATTATGCTATGTCGGTTATAGTTTCAAGAGCACTGCCAGATGTTCGTGATGGCTTAAAGCCGGTACACAGGCGGGTATTATTTGGCATGCACGAATTAGGAGTGTTAAGTAATAAGACTTATAAAAAATCAGCGAGAATTGTTGGTGAGGTTTTGGGTAAGTACCACCCTCATGGGGATTCTTCTGTTTATGATGCTATGGTAAGAATGGCGCAAGACTGGTCATTGCGTTATCCATTAATTGACGGCCAGGGAAATTTTGGCAGCATCGATGGTGACAGTCCGGCAGCAATGCGTTATACAGAGGCCAGGCTAAGAAAAATTTCAGAAGAACTACTGATAGATATTGATAAAGATACTGTTGACTTTCAGTTGAACTTTGATGATACCCTTAAAGAGCCTACAGTACTACCAGCAAAGATTCCCAATCTATTGGTAAATGGATCATCAGGAATTGCAGTAGGAATGGCAACAAATATGCCTCCACATAATTTAGGAGAAGTTGTTGACGGAACAATCGCTTACATAGACAATAAGGACATAGAGATTGATGAGCTTATGAACTTTATTAAAGGCCCTGATTTTCCAACCGGAGGAATAATATATGGTTATGAAGGCGTAAGACAAGCATTTACAACAGGAAAAGGCAGGATAGTTCTGAGAGGAGAAGCTAATATTGAAACCATGCCGGGGGGGAAGGAAGTTATTATAGTAACATCAATCCCATATCTTGTAAATAAAGCGGAAATGATAAAAAAGACCGCTGACCTTGTTAATGAAAAAAGGATTGAAGGCATCACTGATATCAGGGATGAATCTGACCGTGACGGCCTTAGGGTAGTGTATGATTTGAGAAAAGATGCCATACCTAACGTCGTTTTAAATCAATTATATCAATATACAGCACTGCAAACGTCTTTTAGCGTAAATAACATTGCACTCGTTAATGGCCGGCCACAAGTTCTTAATTTGAAAGATTTAATTAAGTACTTTGTTGAACACAGGCATGAAGTTGTAATCAGAAAAAGTAAATACGAGCTTAGGGAAGCTGAAAAAAGGCTCCATGTACTGGAAGGCTTTCTTATTGCTTTGGATAATCTTGATGCAATTATAAAGCTGATCAGAGAATCAGAAACCACAGAAATTGCAAGAAACGAACTGATAAAGCAGTTTAATCTTTCAGAAATACAGGCAAGAGCAATTTTAGAAATGAGGCTAAGAGCTCTTACCGGAATGGAAAGAGAAAAGATTAAAGAGGAGCATAAAGCCATACTGGAAAGAATAACATACCTGAAAGAGCTTTTAGCAGATGAGCAGATGAGAATGAATGTAATAAAGGAAGAACTGCTTGATATAAAGAATAAATACAATGATAAGCCAAAAACTGAAATTGAATACACGGCTAATGATTTTAAAATAGAAGACACCATTGCCGATGAAGATGTTGTAATCACTGTTTCGCATATGGGATATATAAAAAGAACTCCTTTGAGCGATTACAAATTACAAAGCAGGGGAGGGCGCGGTTCGAAAGGTACTGCAACACGTGATGATGACTTTGTAGAATACCTTTTTTCTGCAACTAACCATAATTACTTGTTGTTCTTTACCGAACAAGGTAAATGCTTCTGGCTAAGAGTTTTTGAGCTGCCTGAAGGCACAAAATCCTCAAAAGGAAGGGCAATACAAAACCTTATAAACATTCCACCTGATGATAAGGTAAAGGCATTTGTTAATATTAAGGACTTAACTGATAAAGAATACATAAAAAACAACTTTGTAATTTTATCTACCAAAAAGGGCGTTATTAAAAAAACATCCTTAGAAGCATACTCAAGGCCAAGAGCTAATGGCATTATTGCAATAAATATTCGTGAAAATGATGAGCTTTTAGATGCAAAATTAACAACCGGACAAAATGACATACTTTTGGCAAACAAGAGCGGAAAAGCAATTAGATTTAACGAAAGTGTTGTTAGAGCAGTTGGAAGAAATGCTTCAGGGGTTAGAGGTATTACCCTTGCAGACAGCAATGATGAAGTTGTAGGAATGGTATGCGTTGAAGATCCTGACAGTTCTATACTTGTTGTTTCTGAAAAAGGTTACGGGAAAAAATCTCCTCTTGAAGAATACAGAGTAACTAACAGGGGTGGAAAGGGAATTAAGACTCTTAATATAACTGAAAAAACCGGTAAGCTAATTGCAATGGCAAATGTAATAGATAGTGAAGACCTGATGATTATTAATAAATCTGGCTTTACAATCAGAATGTCGGTTGCAGACTTAAGAAGCATTGGAAGGGCAACACAAGGAGTGAAGCTTATTAATCTGAAAAAAGGTGATAAAATTGCTGCTGTTGCTAAAGTACAGGAACAAAACGGTAATGAAAGTGATGATGATGCAATATCAGATGATAATGAAGGTAAAGAGGAATAATTGAAATTCTTTACTAATAAGCATATTTGAACTATTGTATTGGGTTATTCTATTGAGCTTTATTTTCTTTGTATAGCATTAAAGAATGAATAATTTATTACAGATTTGTATTGAGAAGATATTATATTAAATTTGCAACATTAAACAACATATTTTTAACCAAAAAAAAATAACATAATGAAACGGATATTATTTCTATTAATTGCAGCGGTATTTGTTACATTAATCGCTTGTGATGTTCAACAAAGAGAGCTAACTTCTATAAGCAGAGATTTAGAAGATGGGCAGGTTGCTTTAGCTAAAGAAAGAATTGATTCTATTATTGAAACAGAGGCAAGAGAAAACCCAAATGCCTGGCTAACTAAAGCTAATGTTTACATGGAAATAGCTCTTTCGGAAGATCCTGCTATTAGTGAATTACACCCAACACCATTACAGGTAGCAGATGATGCTATTAAAAAAGCAGAAGAGATTGATAAGGACAATCAGTTTTTGCTTCATATACAACAAGCAAATCTTTTCTTAAGCCAGGTGTATTATGAGATAGGTGCAGGAAAATTCAATGAGGGCGTATTTGATGATGCAAGTTCACTGTTTTACAGATCTTATGAAATAAGCGAGTCGTTTGGCTCAATTGATACACTAACTTTGTTTTATGCAGGATATGCAGCAAAACAAGGAGAATTAATGGAAGATGCCACAAAATATATGGAAAAGCTGGTGGAACTTGACTTTCATGAACTTGAGGTTTACACAACACTTATAAGCGCTCATGCAGGCCTGGAAAACTACGATGAAGCTGAAAAGTGGATAGAAAGAGCAAAAGAACTTGACCCTGATGAAGTTCCTATTGAAATAATCTTTGCTGAAGCAAACTACTATCTTAGAATAGGGGATGCTGAAGGCGCCGAAAGAGCTATCAGTGCCGCTATTGAAAGAGAACCGGATAATGCTAACTTATACTTTGCTTTAGGGGCAAATTATGAAAGGATTTATTTAGATGATACTCACACTGAGGAGGATCGGGATAATGCCTTTAACAGTGCTATTGAATCTTACGAGCAATCATTGGAATTAGAACCTGACCAGTTTGATGTTGTGTATTCAATTGGAGCATTATACTTCAATAAAGGCATTATGCTTTACGAAGAAGCTGATGAGGCTCTTAGAGAAGACCACGACTTTGCATTGTATGAGAAAAGAGCTAAAGAGTTCCAGAGTATATGGCTTAAAGCTCAACCATACCTTGAGGAAGCAAAAGAAATGATTGACGAAGAAAACCCTAATTACAGGGTAGTGATAAATTCATTAACTGAATTATATGCCAGAACAAATCAAACAGATAAGCTAAATGAAATAATGGAGCTTAGAAAAAGAAAAGGTTTTGAAACTATTGAAGAAGACTAAAGCTAAATTATAAATACAAATTTCAATCAGGCCGGCATAATTTTGCCGGCTTTTTTTATTTCTCGCAATTAACCATTAATTAGATAGTGCAGTTAGGCATTAAAATCGGTAGAAAATAATAAATAACTTCAGGAACATTATTTATTTTCTATAAATAGAAAAGAGAGAGGTTAAGTTGTACATAGTTTTTCATAAGTAATTAGTGATGTAAAACATAATTGTAAATTCTGAATATCATATTAATCTATTGAAATTTTAAAAAGGGAGGATGCAATCCTGTTTTCCGGATAAGACACCCGCTTTGCAAAAACAAAATGTGTAAATCAAAGAATAAAAGAGCGTTATAAAATTAATGAAAAACTCATCCGGAACTCAGGAAATTTATCAAACCTCAAACCCGGAGGGTTTGCATGTTTATAAAACACAGGTGCTTGTTAACCGGTGCGACTCCGGCCGGAGTCGTACAACTGTAAAATCGTTTATCTGGCTATAAACGTGTGACCTCTCCGAGGTCAGGATTTTGCGAATATCATGTCGACAAAACCAACAAGGCGATCCATGTCGCTACAAGCGCATTATTTTAAAACACTATGGCTGGTCAAGCCTGGTGTAATCAGCAACTTTGCATACCCAAATTTTGGCAATAATAAAGTACCACTATGTTAAAAAAAACCTTCATCTTAGCGGTTGACAAAAACCCAAAAAGATGAAGGCAAATAAGAATCTAAAAAAGACACTTATGTGGTACAAAATTAATGAATTAAA
>PWND01000172.1 GCA_003557965.1 Bacteroidales bacterium
ATCGAAAAGTCAGGTTTGTAAATTAAGGAACCGCCGTATACGAGACCCGTATGTACGGTGGTGTGAGAGGTCGGAAAATAAAGTAGGAGGAAAACTACTTTATTTTCCTCCTACTCGATTAAAAAGCTATAATGCAGAAAACTTATTTTTGAGTTATACGTTTATTTGTTTGTATTAACCAAAACTATAATGCAAAAATTTTTTTCCTTCTTATTACTATTATTTTTTATACTGTTTACTGTTAATTTATCAGTAGCAAATATCAATATTCAGGGAAGAGTTGTTGATTATGAAACTAAAGAACCTTTAGCTTTTGTTACAATAATTATTGAAGATAGCAGGCAGGGTGTTTTAACTGATATTGACGGTGTATTTAGTATATCTTCTGAAAAACAAATTAGAAAACTAACTTTAAGTTATGTTGGTTATAAAAACAAAACATATTTTGTTGATTACTCAAAGGATTATCATCTTCTAAAACTTAAAAAATCAATTACTGATCTTAGTGAAGTTGTTATAGTTCCCGGTGTAAATCCTGCACACAGAATTATTGACAACGTTATCAAAAACAAAAAAACAAACAATCCTGAAAACAGGAGATCTTTTACATTTACTGCCTATAATAAATTTATAATAACGTCTGAACAGGATTTATTTGCATACAGGTACTATCAAACTGGCGATTCTGCCTTCTATAGAATTAATAATTTCCTTGAGCAACGACATTTTTTTATTTCAGAATCTGTAAGCAATAAAAGATACAGGTACCCTGGAAGAAAAACGGAAGAAGTTTTGGCTAACAGGGTGTCCGGATTGAAAAACCCTATGGTGGCTATGCTTGCAAGTCAGTTGCAATCTTTTTCTTTTTATGAAGACTTTATTCGAATACTTGATATTGAGTATGTTAGTCCCCTTGCTGCCGGCAGCAAAAGACGATACTTGTTCGAGTTAAAAGATACTATATTCTCAGGTAACGACTCTGTGTTTGTTATTAAATACAGGCCTTTTGTAAATTCTAATATTGATGGGATGGAAGGTGTTATGTATATTAACTCAAATAAATGGGCTGTGCAAAATGTTATTGCTAAACCTCATAGCTTTAATGACCAAATGATTGAATTTGGAATTCAACAAAAGTACAAGTATGTTGATAATAAACAATGGTTTCCTGTTCAGCTTAATACTGATATAAAAATAAGCCTGAACCCTGAAGGTCTGGAAGGTGGTATTCCGCTCTATGGACAAAGCAGGAGCTACATTACCGATATTGTTCTGGCCCCACCACTTACAAGAAGAGATTTTTCTGCTTTTGATATAGATTATTCTCCTGATATTTTTGATAAAGGAGAGGAATTCCTTGAAAAGTATAGGGTTGAAGCTCTATCAGATAGGGAAGTCAACACCTATGAATATGTTGATAGCGTTGGAGAAGCTACTAACCTGGAAAGACGGATATTCTGGTTGGAAGCTTTGATGTTAGGGGATATTAGAGCAGGTTTTATTGATATAAATATAAATAAATTGTATAGTTATAATATTTATGAAAAGCATCGCTTAGGATTTGGAGTATATACCAATGAGAATTTTTTGCAATGGTTTAGGATAGGCGGCTATTATGCTTATGGAACAGGTGATAAGGAGCATAAATATATGGTTAACCCCGAGTTCATTATTAACAGAAACAGGGGCCTTAGATTTGGTTATAAATTCGAAAACAATGTAAATGAACGAGGTGAATCAGATTTTTTAAGTAATAACTATTGGTTCCAGGATTTTGACCCTCGTAAATACTATATAAGAACTATGGATGTTGTGGTTAGTGATGAAGTTTACCTTGAATCCCGCTTTTTAAGAAACCGGCTTACCCTCAATCTTTCAGGCTCAAGAAGAAACTTTTCATGGCATGATAGCTACAACTTTACTGGAGAAATTGATGATTTTAATGTTTCTGAAATAAGCCTGAAATCAAGGTTTGGTTTTGGCGAACAATTTATTAGAACACCGGGAAGAATATACCGTGATTTTTCGGAAAGGCCATCTTTATCTGTTAACTTATCGCGTGGTATAAAGGGACTTTTTGAGGGAGATTTTGATTACTGGAAATTAGAAGCCAGGTTCGATTACTTGCTTAGCATTCCATTTTATGGAAGCCAAAAATGGCGCCTGCAAACGGGCTGGGTAAGCAATCCTTCTTTGCCATTGCCATTGCTTTTTACTGCTCCCGGCTCAATGCCTGAATCATCTTATATTGGATATGCTTCTCCCAGAAGCTTTGGAGCTATGAAAGTTGATGAATTTGCATCTGATATTTATGCATCTTTATTTTTTGAACATAATTTTGGGCCTGTAATTTATAGATCTGATAACTATGCGCCTGAATTTGCTGTTGTGTCTAATATTGGATGGGGTAAGCTTAATAAACCTGACTACCACATTAATACTTTCATTAAGTCTATGAACCAGGGATACTTTGAATCAGGCCTCAGAGTACATAAAATATTTCCTAAAAATTGGCTTAGGGCTGTCGGCATTACCATAAACCCCGGTATTGAAGTGCTATATCGCTATGGTAATTACTCTCTAAAAAACAATATAGACAACTTTGCTTTTAAGTTTATTCTTGAACTTATTTAATAACCAAGTGTAAGGCCTGTAATATATTAAAGCCACAACTCTTCTACTTTAATGCCTTACTTGCAGTAATTATTTTTATTAATTCGGATAGTGTTAAATACGAAACTCCTATTCAATATCACTATTGTATTGTCCGGATATTTAGGGGGCTAAAACAAATTCAAATTTCGTCCACATGAAACGGAATTTGAATCCCACAAATAACCTCTATAAATATTTTATCCCTTTAGATAATGCAGTTTGGCGCTTTCATTGTTTCTTGTCAGCCTATTTTTATTCAATATATATAGTTTTTCTTGGTAGTTTAAAACATATTTTTTAACTTTGACCAACCGGTCAGTCAAAATATTTATTAATTTAGATAATAGTATTAGTTTATGTCGCCACGTACTAAAAAACAATTTGAAGAAATAAGAAAAGAAAAGAAAAGCATTATTGCAGAAACGGCTTTACGCTTGTTTTCAGAGAAAGGGTACCATGCTACAACTATTAGTGAAATTGCAAAAAAAGCTAAGATTTCAAAAGGCTTGCTATACAACTACTTTGATAGTAAAGAAAAGCTCTTAGCAGAAATTCTTCAAAATTTTATTATTCAAATGGAAACACTAATTAATCCTAATATGGATGATGAAATTACAAATGCAGAACTTGAGAGCTTTTTTGAAATGATGATAGAATCTATGAAAACCAATAGAGAGCATTGGAGAATACTATTTCAGTTAACAATGCAAAAAGGAGTAATCTCTTATATTTTTTCGAAAAATGATATTGGCAATTCCGCAGAAAAGCTTATGAAGTTGGGGTATAAATATTTTGCTGATAGATTTGACAATCCGCAGGAAGAACTATTATTATTCAGGTCTGTATTAAAAGGGCTGGCACTAATAATTGTTTATACACCTGAAGCATGTCCTGATGACGTTTTGGAATCATTTAAAAAAAGGTTGAAAGATATTTTTATTAAACCGAAAAAGACTCAAAAGTAAATTTTCAGTATTCATGATAAAAATTCAAAGGTTCAATTATTATATTTTTTTTCAACCAGAATCAGATAAGATATTTGTAGTGACATTATAACCAATAAAAACCTTTAAAAATGAAGAAAATGAAATTAACACAAGTATTTTTATTATTAGGAATTAGTATTGTATTGTTTGACAATACAACAATTTATGCTCAAAACCCACGAGACATTTTGGAAAAAGTTGAAGACAACATGCGTGGAGAAGCATCATATTCGGAAATGACTATGGAGACTGTTCGTCCCAGGTACACACGTGAAATTTCTCTGAAATCATGGACATTGGGAGATGATTATGCCCTTGTATATGTTACTGCACCTGCCAGGGATAAAGGCACTGCAACTCTGAAAAGGGGTAGTGATATGTGGAGCTATAACCCTAATGTTGATCGTACAATAAGGATGCCCCCTTCAATGATGTCTCAGTCGTGGATGGGGTCTGATTTTAGCAATGATGACCTGGTAAGCGGGACATCAACTGCGGATGACTATAGCCATAAACTTCTTGGTGTAGAAACTGTAAATGGCCATGAATGCTACAAGATTGAATTAATACCACATCCTGAAACACCTGTTGTATATGACAAAGTAATTTACTGGGTGAGCAAAGAATATTACTTGCCTGTTAGGGTAGAAAATTATGATGACTTTGGCGGGCTAGCCAGTACAATGAACTTCAAAGAATTTAAGTCAATGGGAGGCAGGATAGTGGCGACTGTTATGGAGATGATTCCCGAAGACAGAACAGGACACAAAACAATTATCACTACACATAAAACAGAATTTGATATAAATATTTCTGAAGATTTTTTCTCTACTCAAAATCTTACAAGCATTGAGTAACGAGAAATAGGCCATAAGTTATATTTAACTGCAAAATACAAATATAAAAAACGTTGCGAGATAAAAATATTAAGTTAAAAAACTCTATAAAACTAGTAAATCTCTGTAGTTAAATGACTTAGTAAGCCTTTGTAAATAGCAGTAATAAGAATATTAAATTTTTGAAAGATAAATAAATTAAAAGTGAAGATTAAAAAAAACAAATATAGAATATGAAAACATTACTAAAACTAGCATGGAGAAACTTATGGCGGAAAAAGCGACGGACATTTATTACCGTTAGTTCGGTCATGTTTGCCGTTGTTTTGGCAATTGCCATGATGTCTTTGATAGAAGGTACAAGAGAATTGTTTGTTGAATCTGTTGTGAGCCAAACAACAGGCCACTTGCAAATACAGGATGTAATGTATCATGATGAGCCTTCAATGGATCACACCCTGGAATATGGTGAGGAAGTTTATAGTACTTTAGAAAAGCACTCAGACCTTATAGACTACACGGTACCTCGAATACAGGGCTTTTGTCTTGGAGCAAAGGATATGGGAACTCGTGGCGTATTTGTTATGGGTATTATTCCTGGAAAAGAAAACCGCATGAATAATCTTTCTTCCCGTATGGTGGAAGGAGAGATGTTTTCAGATAATGATGATTATGCTGTTATTGCAGAAGGTGTGGCAAATTTGCTTGAATTATCAATAGGAGATACAATAGTTTTAATTGGACAAGGCTTTCAGGGCATGTCGGCAGCCGGAAAATTCAAAGTAGGTGGTATAATTGAGTTTCCAATGCCTGAGCAAAACAACACTATGGTATATCTGCCCCTGCAAGAAGCTCAGTGGTTTTTTGCTGCCCCGGAAAGATTGACTAACCTCATTATTATGGCTGAAAACGAATCGAATATAAATACATTAGCTCAAAATTTATCAGATGACCTTGATAGTGAATGGTTTGCTGTTAAAACCTACGAAGAGCTGATGCCGGATGTGTTACAGGCATTCGAAACACGTGACGCACAAGTCAGGTTGTTCTCATGGATTTTGTATATAGTTGCAGGTTTTGGAATTTTTGGCACTATAATTATGATGATTCACGAACGACTTAGAGAGTTTGGAATATTATTGTCAATAGGGCTGAAACGTGCTCAACTGGCTATCATTTGCCTTTTTGAAACGCTGTTTATTAGTGTAATTGGTGTTTTATCAGGTATTGTTGTTGGATTCCCAATTATGTATTGGCTAAACAAAAACCCGATACAAGTTGGTGATGACCTTGCTGAAGTCATGCTTGATATGGGGTTTGAACCTGTAATGCCATTTTCTATAGCACCGGATATATTTATTTACCAGGCAACTACAATATTTATAATCGCAATTGTTGTAGGCCTGTATCCAGTCAGAAAGGTATTTAAGCTTGATATGATTAGTGCAGCAAGGAAATAATTTGTTAGCAGGTAGTATGTTAACCTACCTATGTGTTAACTTGAGAAACTATAATAATTTGAAATGTTTAAAGACTCTTTAAAAACAAATAATAGAACGCGGATTAGGCGGATAATGCGGATAATCACAGATAAGAAATCCTTAAATCCATCACATTAGTGTTCTATTAAAAAAAAACGAAATAAAATGAAAACACTCATAAAAATATCATGGAGAAATATCTGGAGAAACAAGACACGTAGTGTTGTTATAATTGTAGCAATAGTACTGGGCTTGATGGGAGGAGTATTCGGGGCTGCTATGCGTCTGGCTTTGGAAAAGCAGCAGTTTGAAGATACCATAGAGACTCAGATTTCTCATATACAAATACATCACCCCGAATTTATTGCTAATCCGGAAGCGCGGTTTCATATTTCTGATGGGTTAGAGATAGCATCAGATTTGAATAAAAGAGATGACATAAAAGTAGCATCACCAAGAATTGTTTTTGATGGGATGGCTGCAACTGCTAATTTGAACGCCGGTGTAAGAATTAAAGGCATTGACACAGAAATTGAAGACAAGACTACCGGACTTGAAGAGCTTATTATTGAAGGTTCATACTTGATTGAAGAGGGCAGAATTCCTTCAATTATTATTGGCAGGCGATTGGCAGAAAAACTTAATACTGCTGTTGGCTCACGCATGGTTTTAACTTTTCAGGATATTGAAGGTGAAGTGATAAATGCTTCATTCAGGATAGAAGGTATTTATTCTCTGCCTTCAAGAACTTTTGAAGAGCGTAAAGTTTTTGTAAAGAATACGGTTATTAATGAAATAATCGGAGATGCAAAAGCTGTATCAGAAATAGCAATAGTTATTAATAATCCTGATGATTTCAGGTCTGTTGCCAGTGAGTTACAGAATGCATACCCGGATACTAGGGTGCGTCATTGGGGCGACCTGCAGCCATCTCTGTATTATTCACTTGAGGTTCTTGATGAAGCTTTAATATGGATATTGATTATAGTTATAATGGCAGTATCCTTCGGATTGCTAAATACTATTTTAATGTCAATACTTGAAAGAGCCAGAGAGTTGGGAATGTTATTGGCTATAGGAATGAAAAGGGCAAAAATTTTCTCAATGATTGTAATGGAAACTACAATTATCTCATTGTTTAGTGGAGTAGTTGGATTATTAATGTCTTATGGAATGATAAGCATTTTAAATAATACCGGCGTACCTATTCCGGGAGGAGATGGCCTTAGTGAACTTGGTTATGCTTCTGTGCTTTATCCTTCGCTGGAAACCGGATTCTACTTTCAGATAGTAGTAGTGCTAGTTGTATTTGCTGTTTTGGCTTCAATTTATCCTGCATGGAAAGCTATCAGGCTCCAGCCTGCAGAGGCAGTGAGGCAGGAGTAGGGAGTTGATTGGCAATCAGCAATTTAAAGAATAATTTTAGTTTAAATGTATTATATAAAAAAATAAAGAATTTTAGAATTAACCATTATAAATATAAATGTTATGAAAACAGTAATTAAAACAAAGGATTTGACAAAAATTTACAACAGTTCTGTTGCACCTGTTAAAGCCGTAAACAATGTAAGCCTTGAATTTGGCGAGGGCGAATTTACCGCTATTGTTGGGCCATCGGGTAGTGGAAAAACCACATTCCTGAATCTTATAGGCGGGCTTGATAAGCCCACAGAAGGCCAGGTAATAATTGACGATACGGATATCTCAAACATGAAGGAAAGCAAGCTTTTTGACTTCAGGTTGAAAAACATTGGCTTTGTATTTCAGTCATATAACCTGATACCGGTACTTACAGCTAAAGAAAACGTTTCTTTTATTATGCTGCTTCAAAATCAGGCAAAAGAAGCGATGGAAAAAAGGGCTGTTGAAATGCTTGAGCAAGTCGGGCTTTCTGACAAAATTGATGTACGTCCAAGTAAACTTTCCGGCGGTCAACAACAACGCGTTGCCGTTGCCAGGGCGCTTGCATCAAAGCCTAAGTTTGTTCTCGCTGACGAACCTACAGCAAACCTTGACACGGAGTCAGCATTTAACCTTTTGGATATTATGTCTAGGCTAAATAAAGAAGAAAACATTACTCTGATTTTTTCAACCCACGACCAAAGGGTTATCGACAGAGCAAGACGAATAATTACCCTTGTGGATGGCGCTGTAAGTAAAGATGAGGCATTTGACCGATAATTATGGAGTTTATAAAATGGAACACGGATGAAGCTGATTATACAGATAAACACAGATATTAGATCCGTGAAAATCAGTTAAATCCGTGTTATCAGTGTTCTATTAAATAAATAATACAAAAAGATGAAAATACTACTAAAATTAGCATGGCGGAATTTATGGCGAAATAAACGCAGAACTATCATTACCATCAGCTCAGTGTTTTTCGCAGTAATTCTTTCCATTTTATTCTTTTCAATGGAGCAAGGCTCCTATGAAAGAATGATTGAAAACATGGTAAGGTACAGTACCGGATATATTCAGATTCAGGATGTACTTTATGATGAGGAACCATCAATAGACAATAGCCTGCTATTTGATGATGACTTGAGAGAAATCCTTAATACATTTGAGGATGAAATCGATTATTATGTGCCTAGAATTCAAAGCTTTGCTCTTGCTGCAAC
>PWND01000188.1 GCA_003557965.1 Bacteroidales bacterium
GAAGCAGGATATGTTTTCCTATCGGATTACTATCGAAAAGTCAGGCTTGTAAATTAAGGAACCGCCGTATACGAGACCCGTATGTACGGTGGTGTGAGAGGTCGGAAAATAAAGTAGGAGGAAAACTACTTTATTTTCCTCCTACTCGATTTAAATAGGAATTTTAAAATAGCCCGTTATAGCATCTATATTTATTTCGTATCAATTTTAGCTTGTATTCCAAAAGATATAATGTTTCTTTCCGGCACAATATTATCATAATAAGTAGCACTAAATGTATAACCAAATTGCAAATAAAATTTAATAACATCAAATCCTGCTTTTGCTGTAAACACCGGCTCAAAAAATACATCATAGTTTTTACTTGAAAAAACATAGGAATGTGTACTGCTTATAAATGCTGCCCTGAGAGCAAAGTTTGTTTCAAAGAAGCCTTTTGAAACTCCAAAAGATGGTTGGATGAAAAAACGTGAAAAGTCAACTATTCTTGTTTCGGAGTAATACACATTGTTTATTTGGTCATAAACCATATCTGTGTATATTTCGTTACTTCCATGTCCGTATCCTGAGAAAACACTGGCCCTGCCATAGTTTAAAAATGTTGTATAATATCCGATACCTCCCTCATAAAATCTGTAATTATGATAATCTTTGGTTTCACTATCGCTATCATTAAGAAATGCTGCATTAGCCATAACACCTATATTGTCAGTGACAGAGTAAGCAATTTGCGGATTGAATCCTGATGAGCCCCCATAAGCGCCGATAACAAGTTCACCCCGCTCTGAAAAATCGGGAGTGTTAATAGTGTTAGGGTAATAAGTGGAAGTGCAACCCGAATTTAAAATTATTAACGCTAATGCAATAATCATTAAGTAATTCGTTTTTTCATTTAAAAAAAACGTTTTAATGCAATTTAAACTTCTTTGCAATTTGAATTTCATTTCATAATTATTATTTACGCCATTGCTTTGTTGATGTGAGTTTGATTTTTTTTGTAGCATGTCTGTTAATTTTAGTTGGGTAAAAGTTTAATTATAAATTTAATAATTAGTTTGAAATAAATTAAGTATCGATTAAATGGCAAAAATATATAATATTTTGAATTATTGACATTTATTTTTAAAAAAATTTGAAAAACAAATTTAATTATGGAGTGTAAGTGAGAAAACATTAAATTTGTCAACAAAAAAGTTGTAAAAAAATAAAGAAATATGAGCATATTAGTAAATAAGGACTCTAAAGTTTTGGTACAGGGATTTACTGGTTCAGAAGGTAGCTTTCATGCAGAACAGATGATTGAGTATGGTACAAATGTAGTAGGAGGAGTAACGCCGGGCAAAGGAGGCAGCAAACATCTTGACAGGCCGGTATTTAATACTGTAAAGGATGCTGTTGATAAAACAGGTGCAGATGTAAGTTTAATTTTTGTACCGCCGGCTTTTTCGGCTGATGCCATCATGGAAGCTGCAGAAGCAGGTATTAAGGTAATTGTATGTATTACTGAAGGAATACCTGTTAAAGATATGGTAAAAGTGAAAGAGTATTTAAAGGGTAAGCAGGCCCGTTTAATTGGCCCAAATTGCCCCGGAGTTATTACCCCTGAAGAGTGTAAAGCTGGAATTATGCCGGGTTTTATCCATAAAAAGGGCAGAATAGGAATTGTATCCCGATCCGGGACATTAACATACGAAGCTGTTGACCAGGTTACAAAGGCAGGCATGGGGCAATCAACTTGTGTTGGCATAGGTGGTGATCCTGTGCTGGGATCAAGCATGAAAGATATCATCGAGCTGTTTATGAACGACGATGAAACTGATGGTATTATTATGATTGGAGAAATAGGAGGGGGGATGGAAGCTGAAGCTGCATACTGGATAAAAGAAAACAATAAAAAACCTGTTGTAAGCTTTATTGCTGGCGCAACTGCTCCCAAAGGCAGAACTATGGGACATGCCGGCGCTATAATTGGAGGAAAAGACGACACCGCAGAAGCAAAAAAGAAAATTCTGAAAGAATGTGGAATTATTTGCGTGGATTCTCCTGCAGAAATAGGCGCAAAAATGTATCAAGCTCTTAAATAGTTTTCTAAAGATTAGAAATATTGCCAGGTAATGAAAATTATTTGTATAGGAAGAAACTATATTGAACATGCTAATGAGCTAAATAACCCATTACCCGAAAACCCTGTATTTTTTCTTAAGCCGGAAACTGCCTTAATCAGAGCAGGGCTTCCCTTTTTTTATCCTGATTTTTCTGAAAATGTTCATTATGAAGTTGAATTGGTTGTAAGAATAAAAAGACTGGGTAAACATATTCAGGAAAAGTATTCTCATAAATATTATGATGAGATTGGGGTAGGTATTGATTTTACTGCTCGCGACATTCAGGAAAAATGTAAAAAAAACGGCCTGCCATGGGAAATTGCAAAATCATTTGATTCATCAGCGCCTGTAAGTGGCTTTATAAATAAAAATGAATTTGATGATGTAAATGATATTAGCTTTTCATTGGAAAAAAACGACAAAACTGTTCAAAAAGGAAATTCCGGAATGATGATATTTTCCATTGATAAAATTATAAGCTATATATCCGGATTCATAACTCTGAAAATCGGAGACCTTATTTTTACCGGCACCCCGGCTGGAGTTGGCAGCATTAATAAAGAAGATAAACTTACAGCTTTTATTGAAAATCGCAAAATGCTTGAATTACATGTTAAGTAAATGCTTGTTTTTCAATTTACAATAATAACGCAATTTTTTATTATTCAAGGTTAAACCTTACCGGCAGCCTGTGTTGCACTCTCGCAGGTTGTCCATTATGCCTGCCGGGTCTCCATTCAGGCATGTTATTAATTAACCTTATAGCCTCTTCATCACAACCTCCGCCTATTCCTCCAATAACTTCTACATTTGTAATACTGCCATCAGGCTCAACAATAAATGTAGTAAATACTGTACCTTGTATTCCAGCCCGGCGAGCTTCTGCAGGATAATTCAGGTTTCTGGTGAAATACTGCCTTAATGCATCATCACCACCAACAAACTCAGGCTGAACATCAACAAGCATAAATTCTATTACTGCATCATCTGCACTTTTAATTATGTGAACTAAATCGGAATTGTTTATACAAATACTTGAGTTAATATTTCCTTTGTCAATAAAACTTAATGACCTGTTAAATATTTCATTACCATCCGGATCAAGCACGAGGTAAACCATATCACCCTTTTCTTCACCGGGAGCTCCCAAATAGCCAATTAAATTTATTTCATCGCTCGAAATATTAAAAACCCTGTCAATGTAAAAACTATTATTTGCCACTAATGGAGTTGAGCTTATTACATCGCCGTCAAGTGAGAAATCAACCGACAATAATCCCCAGTTTTTACCATCATTTCCGGCATTATATTTTCTGCCATCAGATGAAAATTCCCGGAAATTAAAGTATGCAATGTATTTACCCTCGGCACGTACAATGTCAATTAATTGTCCACTGATATTTAACAAGTTGTGCCAGTTTTTATTTCCTAATGAATCTGCCTGGCTAACTGATAACCTGCTATATAAGTCGTTTTCTGTTCTTTCACCCATGCTTAAAAAACTCAATTGATTAATTTCGTCATATTGCAGGTAATACGGGAAAAAGTTATCATTAAGCTCTTTATTTACCAATACATTACCACTATTATCATAATGAACGAGGACATTGTTGTAAGCGTGAGTAAAAACCTCATCTTCATTTGGTTCATTCCAATCAGTAACCAGGGCAAGTACACCATTTTCATATGCATAAACGCTTACAGCTTTTCTGTTACTGCCTGTTTCCTTTCCTATTTCTCTTATCCAGTCAAGCGTTTTGTCTTCATTAGTTTTTGCAACAAAAGGCACTTTATTATTAGCTTTCTTAATGTAACCGCATAAATACTTCGGATGGTCGTTAGAATAAAAGATATCCCGGGTTATGTAATTATATTCATTATATAATTCACTTTCTTCATTTATAATTTTTAAGGGAACTCTAATGTTTCTGTCGCCTGTAGCATAAGTTTTTAATGCCCTAAGGTGGTTGTTGTTGTTAAAGTATCTGTTTAAGTTATCTAAACCAAAATTGAATGTTTCCAGCAGAAATTCTTTTTCTCTTGCTGAAAAGTTAAACAAACCCTCTATTCCCTGGTAGTATTCATTAAAAAAGTTTTTAAACCGACTGGTTCTTGCAATATCTATAGCATTATGAAAGTTATTGGCAGAATTCAGGCTTTCTTCAAGCATTAATGCGTATCTATAATAATACCTTAGCTTTCTGTTGTATATTACAGAAGAACTGTCATTTGGGTTGTTCAGGGAACTCCTGCTATGCAGTAAAAATTTTTGTTTGTCATCCAAATAATCAAAGAGTTCACGTACAAGTGAGTTATTATCATACTTTCCTAACCTGAATAAAAATAATTCGTCAAATGAATCAAGTGAAAGATCAGAAGGTGCTACAGTGACCCTGGTAAGATATCTGGTGTTTTCATCAAAGGTGTTTTGAATTTCTTCGATTTCGGTTCTTAATGGGATGATATCATTATAATAAGTATCCCTGAAATTTTTCACCCAGGAGCCATAATCCCATAAAATAAATGTTTCTTTCAAAAAGTCGCTGTTTGTTATTCCATCGAGCCTGAAAGTCTGAATAGGCTTAAGGTTGTATTCCTGGTTATAAGCACCAACACGCCTTTCCGTTATTGAAACATAATCTCCCACCTGTACTTTTTGTTCCTGCAGGTATCCTTTTAAAGGGTATTTTTCTATTAAAGACTTATAGTGGTCAAATTGCTCAATGCACGCATTAAATTCACTTTCAAGGTTTTCAAGAACGGCTAGTAAGTTATCATCAGTTTGTAGTAAGGTTTCATTCAGTGTTTCGTAGCTTGAACTAGTATTATTAAATATTCGTACACAGTTATTATAATGAGTTTTTGAGCTTTCTAATGCATTATAAATCAGTTTTATTGAATCTCTGTGATTTTGTGCAAATTCTCTTCTGTTGTTAACATAGCTAATTACCTGTTCTTTACCAGGCCTTTGCCCTCTGTCGGTAATAGGAATATTAGCATAGTACCGTTGATTTCTGCGTAAGTCAGATGATTCAAAATAATTGATAAACAAGCCATAATACAAGCGTGCCTGGTCTGTCCAGTAGATAACCAAATCAATATCCCTCAGTGGGTCAGTTTTTGTAAATATATCTTCACAAATATTGCCAAGCTGAAGATATGTATTTGCAAAGTGAGGGTTTTGCGCTTGGAAGTTTAAAAATCTTGTATAAGCCTGTTCATTAGTTAGGTTATTCAGATTGTCAAAAATATCCTCATAATCATAGCTTTGTGCAGTTATAACTTTATTAAATACTGTGCAAAACAGTATTAAAAGTGTTAAGTAAAGGAATTTCAAATTATTAATTGCTATCATATTTATAAAGATTTTATACCTGGTAATCATAATTTTTTTTAATTATTGTAATTGAAGTACACTTTCTTATTTAATTATCAGTACTTGCTTCTCGAATATCAATTATCTTAAATTCTACTCTTCTGTTAAGTGCTCTTGTTTCGTCACATTCATTTGGCACGATTGGCCTTCTAAGTCCATATCCTTTGGCAATTAGCCTGTCTTTTGGCACGTCATTATCAAGCAGGTAGCTTACAACGGTTTGTGCCCTTCTTTCTGATAAAACTAAATTATATGAATCACTGCCAACATCATCAGTATGTGCAGATACTTCAATAACAATTAATGGGTTAGATTCTAACAGATCAACAACTCTGTCTAATTCAGCAAAAGATTCTGATGTTAGCTCTGCTGAATTTGTACCAAAGTAAATATTATTAAGCCTGATTGATGTTTCGGCTCTTAGTGGAATCAGCTCTACTTCAAGTTCTTGTGTTTCTTCCTTATCATCCGACAAATTAAAAGTCTGATTATGGAATGAATATCCTTCTGCTCCTCTAACAGTAAATTCATATTCATCACCTTCACGCAGCATTGCTGTTACCTTTCCATCTTTAACATCCTGGGCACTAAAAAATATTGTTTCTTCCCTGTTAAGGTTTGTGATAACTATTTCTGCAGCCACGCCTTCTTGCGTTTCCGAGTCAGCAATGTAAAATTCAATTTCCCGCCTTATTGGTTTAAGTAATATCCTTCGGTGAAACTCTGAAAAAACAATATCATCAGTTAAGTTGAAATCAAATCCGCTTTCTACAAATCCATTTGCCCTGACTTTTATTTGGTATTGTATATTTAGCGGTAATGAAAAGATATATATTCCGGGCTCATGCTGATCTGCATATACTCTAAGAACTCCATCGGGGCCTGCTTCTTCTCCAAACAATTCTTCCATAGCTTCTTTGGAAATATCAGTAATTACTTCAACCCAAACGTCAGCTTCCAGTGGCCTGAATATTTCTTCATCAAAAACTGATAAAATGAGGTCAATTCTGTCAAAAAGCATTATAGTATCTGGAGCCAGAATTTTTTCATCTTCACGAAAATCCAGATCGAAACTTGCAAAAGAATAACCCGGCTTACGCACGTCAACGATATAATCTCTATTGTCAGGCATTAATATTTCGAATTGGCCGTCTATATCACTTGTGTTAAAAACACCGGCAACAGTTAATGTAGTTGGGTCGAAAACAGTTAAATCAGCAATAATCGGATTTTTAGAGTCTAACTTTAAAATATGTCCTTTTGTACTTACTGTAGGATAAGGCAAATAGTTACCGGGCAAAGTTGCCCTGTATATACTTCCGGTTGTTTCCCGCCTGCCTTCTACCTGCCTTAAAAAGTATATTTTACCATCTACAACTTCGGGGTTAATGTTGGTTTCATCTGACGACAATTCTGTTATCAGGCTTGGAAGCATCCATGCACCACTAAAAATTTCTCTCGTAAAGTAAATGTTATAACCCTCTCTGTGGTTTTCAGGATCAATGGCAGAAAAAAACAATGTTTGCCCATCATTATTCATGTTCAGCGAATATACACAACCCATATTTATTGCATCATGAAGAGGGAGGGGTGTTCCCCACCTTCCATCAAGATCTTTAAATGCTGCATAAAAGATTTTGCAGTCAGGTGCCCTTCTTGGCCTTCTTAGATCTTCATTAGGGTTAGTTCTTGAGAAATAAAACTTCTGCTCACCAACAACCATGTTTGGATAAAACTCGTCATGAATACTGTTTATGGGATGTCCCATGTTTATTGGTTCACTCCAGCCATCTTCTTCCATTACTTAGTAATAAATGTCGTACCCGCCAAGCCCGTCAGGAAAATTTGCATGATAATACAAAATTGTTCCATTATAATTAAAAGACGGCCCGCCAATATTTGAATTTCCTCCATTGAAGTTGTTAATTGTGTCTATTGGTGTTAGTTCTGTCCAAACACCATCTTCAATAATACTCTCGTAAAGAACGGTTCTTTCACTTATGTACATAGAATATACATAATGATGCTCACAAGGGCTGACTGCAAAACTACGTACATTTTCCAAAGCACTAATCCGCCGGGGAGAATGTTCCTGCCCTTTTACTATGGCTGAATTTTGAAAAGAATTAAATATAATTAATATAAAAATCAAAAAAATTCTTAAATTTGAAAGATTCATTTGTGGCATTTTTTTAGTTTTATTTAATAGCCAAAATTAATATTTTATATGTATTAAAACATATGATAATAGGATAAAAATTCAATAATTTTGTGAAGATTTTATTTCTTCTTTAAAT
This sequence comes from Bacteroidales bacterium, assembly GCA_003557965.1. GTDB lineage: Bacteria > Bacteroidota > Bacteroidia > Bacteroidales > UBA7960 > PWND01. The sequence continues at coordinate 7,779 of PWND01000188.1, forward strand.
AATTGCTTAGTTAAATGGTTTAAAAATCTTCATAATCGTGTTTTCCTGTGCTTTGAATAATTGTATTTATCAATAATAATAATAAACAAATAGTTTTAAAAATAAACTATCATGACAACAAGGTTTTGTAAGGTACTTCTATTGTTCTTCCTGGCAACAACATCAACTTTATATGGAAACAATGATGATTTAACTCAGCAACAAGCCCAGGAGGCTGCACAAATGCAATCATATCTTGAGAAGGCACAGGCTGTTGCAAATAATCAACCTGATAGTGCAATAATTTACTATAACAATGTTATACCCAATGATATTTCAAAAGAGGGTTTTTATAATGAATGGATAAATGAATCACCACAGGTTCATAAATACTTTGTTGCGGTTGCTTTAGCTCAGTCTGGCAGATTATTCCTGTCTAAAAATGAAACTTTTCAGGGATTAAATAACCTTAAGATTGCATTAGATATTTCAGAAAGAATCCAGAATTACGAACTGGCTAGGTTTTGTTCAGATAACCTGGCTGTTTATTTTGAACAAACCGGAAATTTTGAAAAAGCATTAAAATACTTTGAGGAATCTTTAAAAATATATGAAAAACTGGATGATATTAACGGGATAATATACTGCATGAATAATCTTGGAGCAATTCATGCAAACCTTGGAAATCTATATATCGCTGTTTTTTATTATGAACAACTTCTTAATATTGAAAAAGAAAGTGGTGTTAAAATAGAAGATGTAAATGATATAA
>PWND01000086.1 GCA_003557965.1 Bacteroidales bacterium
AAAGCCATTAAAATTACACAACAGCCTTTAAGTTTCTTGTTTACCATAAATTTAATAATGCAGCTATAAATATTCATAATCATCAATTTTCAATAAGTACACATCTCCTAAATAAATCCGGGATTAACAACTACCTTAATAACATAACATTCCCAGTATGGACCACTTGTTTTCCCTGTGCATCCCTGTAAAGCAACCTCCAAACGTATATCCCTTGCGGGGCATTAGGCCCTCCCCTAATTGTGCCATCCCACCTTGGTTCAAAACTAACTTCATAGAACACCCTTTCTCCCCATCGGTTAAAAACAGCTAGCTCAAATTTCACATCCATGTCATCACCCGGGATGATCCAGTCGCCGCCTAATATTGGCCCAAATGTTAACACATCATCACCACCGCCTGCTCCACCTCCGCCGGGTGTAAAAGCATTAGGCATAAAAACATCAATCACTACAACCACATCTAAGAAGCTTCTGTCAGGACAACCCTCTTCCAGTTCTTCAATTTCTATATTAACTTCCTGCATAACATTAAATGTTCCGGGATAGCTATAAGATTTAAAGGGATGTTGTGAATGTGAATAAGTAGTGTCGCCAAAATCATAGAACCAGGCATCCGCGTGCAGCAATGAATCATGCAGTAAAAATGATTCATCAATAAATTGCACTTCCTGTCCTACAAAAACTGTATCGGGTTGGGCTCTGAACCGGCTAATTGGTATATCGTGAACCACAATTGTATCAGTAGTAAAAGCGGTACAGCCATCATAAGATGTAACTTCCAGTGTTATTAAAAACTCACCAATATTGCTATATGTATGAGTGGGTTCAGGCAGTGTTGAGCTGTAGCCATCTCCGAAGTCCCAAAACCACGTATCAATGTTTTCATCGGGTATTGCTTCCGGGTCAGTAAAAATTGCAGCCTGTCCAAAGCAATGATCCACAGGGGCAAGATTTGGTTCAGGCCCCGGATGCACTAATACTTCCTTAATAGCAGGGCCTCCTTCTCCACATGCATTTTCAGCAAAAACAGAAATTTCAAATACCCCGGGCTCATCAAATAAAACAAAAACTGTATCACTACTACCAAAAGATATTATTTCATCTTCAAGGAGCCAAATATAATTTTCCGCATAGGCTATCGGTTCAGCCTGATATGTAGCGTTTTCCCCGCTACACAGCTCATCTGGCCCAAAAATCTCTCCGGCGTCATCAGGTATTGGAGCAACAACAACATTTCTAACAGACTCAGGCCCAAAGCCACAAGAATTTTCGCCATAAACAGTAATTGCACCTGACTCAGCATTTTCAGGGAACAAAACATCTATGAAAAAATGATCAGGGTCAGAAACAATTTGAGAGTTAGCCGGCACTTGCCAATGATAAGTATCTGCGTAATTAATCGGATCAACTTCGTACCTTAATGTAACCTCCTGCCCCTGGCAAATTGTCGGCAATCCGTTTATAGAGCCGGGATTTTCCGGCAAAGGTTCAACAATTATTTCAAATACTTCTGAAGCTTCTCCTTCATTGCAAAAGTTTGCTCCTGTAACAGTAATTTCAATTTCTCCCGTATCAATAGTTTCTGAAAAGTTTACAACAATTGTATTCGTACCATCACCACTAATTATTTCCATACCATCCGGCAGGTTCCATATATACTCATCAGCATAATCAACTTCAGTGGCAGTTAATGTAATCCCTTGTTCCCCCTGGCAAACTGACGAAGGGCCTGATATTTCAGGGGGTGCAGGCTCTTCAGAGTCAACAACAATAATATCAAAATAAACCTGGTTAACACCTCCATTGCAGTGACTTACTGTAGAATTAGTTGCTCTTAAACTAACAGTATGAACACCCGGCGTATCAAAAGTGTAAGTTTGAGAAGCCGTAGAGCTGCCCACATCATACTCATTACCATCAATAAACCAGATAAATGTTGTAAGGTTAGGATTTCCGCCACAAGGTGGTTCAGAGTGGTTATGAAAAGTTATGGGGTCATTAACACAAACAGTGTCATTTGCAAAAATAACAGCCTGCGGTTCCTGGTCAATAGAAATTGGTTCTACCGTAATTTGCTGATAACCACACTGGTTTTCAGCCCTTGCCACCAGGGTAAAATAATCGTCACTGCCACCGCATGATGCTTCAGTAAATTCATGAGTTATTGCCGATGGAACATCCTCCTGGGTAAATATGTATTCATCAGTTCCGTCATCAAAAAAGAATATATATTCGGTACCAATATTTCCATCAACACCTGTAATTTCATAAGTTAAGGAGATTGGGGCACACCCAACGGAGCCTTCAGGCCCTGTAACTCCAATAGCAGGATTACTACCATATAAAACTTCATATACTTCATTCTCAATACATCCATTTTCGCCAGTCACAGTAAAACTAAGCTCATATAAGCCCTGATCAGAATAGATGTGGCTAACTGTGCTAAATTCATTGGTAATAAAAGGTGCAGATCCATCACCCCAGTCAATGTGGTATTCTGAATTATTACTTATTGAAGAGTTTACTATAGTAAGTTCAAAATCTCCATCACCTGTACATTTAGAAAAAGCCGGCCAATTATCAGGGTCTGTAAGAGATGTATCGGGTGGTCTTAAAACAGAAACAGATTTAGTAACAGTGTAGTCTTCTTGTCCTTGCGTAGCTGTAAGCCTAACACTGTAATTTTGAGACCCGTTTCCTGCAGGTGCGTTATAAGTATGAGTAGGGTTGGTTTGTGTAGAAGTGTTGCCATCACCAAACTCCCATAAGTAATTTATATTGCCACTTCCGGTTGTTAGGTTTGTAAATGATATTTCTGTGCCGGAACAAGAATTATTGGGTGAAAACTCGAAATCAACATTAACCTGCCCGTATATAATTTTACAATTTACAATAAGTGCAGCGGCAGTTAGCAGTAAAAGCTTTATAGGTGATTTTTTAAGAATATGGATTGAATTTTTATTGAAGATAATCATTTTTATTTCGACATTAATGAAGATTAAAAAAAATTAAAGGCTTTTAAATTTAATAACAAAAATATAAGAATTTTATAATTTTTCAGCAAAATCAAAAAATACGTTATTAAACAGCATGTGTTTTTAATATTATTTTTGTGGTTTACAACGAATAGAAGCATAAGTAGAATATTAGAAAAATTATTAACATATTATTGTAATTTTGTATAGGTTTTGTGAAAACAAACTGACAATATCATCAAGTTACAAACTTGAAAAAGATGAAAAATTTGATCTAATAATTTTTGGATTAGGACGTTTTGGTATGAGTATAGCAAACAAGTTAGACAATCATCCTGAAATAAAGTATCTCGCTATAGATTTCGACCCGGAAATTGTAAAATCAATGAAAGAAAGAGGTAAGTCAATAATTTACGGAGAACTTGATGACCCCGAAATCATTGAACAACTAAGCATAGAAGATACCAAGTGTATAATAAGTACAATCAGTGATGGTGAAGCATCAATGAAACTAATAAAAACATTAAGGAGGAATGACTATCAAGGAAAAATATACTTAACTGCAGAGAATGAAAAAGACTTTTATATGCTTGCACCTTGTAATGCTGACGAGATACTATTCCCGCAGAAAATGGCAGCAAGCAATTTTTACAATTATTTTTTAAAGAATTTATTAACTGAAGATGAAAAAAGTTAATACCAGGTTGTTTATTGCTTTCTTTGGCAGGTTGATGCACAAAATGCTATTGTACTCATTTTTTATAATTAGTGTGTTTTTAGCATTTGTTGCATGTGAAAGTAGTGACATTTGCAGAGAAAGTACAGATACACCGCTAAGAATAGGTTTTTACAGCTCTGACGACGGTGCTGAAATGGTAATAATTGATAGCATAACAGTATTTGGAATAGGCCGTGAAGACACATTGATTTATAATAATGCCAGGAATGTTTCAAGAGTTGAAGTGCCTCTTAATGTTTCAAAAGATACAACCTCAATAGGTTTCTTATTACGCGAAACGATAGACACATTAACAGTTATCTATAACAGAGAAATTAACCTGATTTCAATCGGTTGTGGTTTTGTGTCATTTTTTGATATTGAAGACATTAGCTACACGACTAATGAGTTTAATAGTATTTACATTGAAAACAATTCAGTTAGAAACGATATAAATGAGCATTTTAAGATCTACATTTCTGATACTGACACTGACATTGATTAGCATCAGCTTACATGCGAATCAAGAAGAAGATATTCTAATATTTCAACCCTCAGTTCGTATTGGGTTTGATGCATCCGGGTTGTTAAACCGGATTTGGCAGCCTGAAGTAACAAATATTGAATTTTCTGTTGACGGGAAGTTTAAGCCTGATTGGTTCATAGCTGCTGAAGCAGGTTACCTGGACATTGATATTTCGAGGGAGCTTTTTGACTATACTTCGAATGGCTTATTTGCCCGGGCAGGAGTTGATTACAACGTTTTGGAAAAGAGGGAGCCGGAAAGTAATGATGTTGTTCTTCTAATGTTCAGGTATGGATATTCTAATTTGACTCATAATAGCGACAGGATAGAAATTGTTGACCCTTACTGGGGAAATTTCAACAGTTCTGTAGATTCTGAAAATATTAATTCACATTGGGTAGAGCTTGGTTTTGCTTTAAAGGCAGAACTTTTCAGGGGGTTATTTTTAGGATGGTCAGTAAGGGGCAGATATTTAATTTATAGCTCAAGGGATGCCATGCTTGACCCTTATAATATTCCCGGTTTTGGCATAATAAGGAAAAGCAATACTGCTTATAGCCTGCACTACAGCATCTATTATCGTTTTCCGTTTTAAGCGCTACTTGTCGGTAGCCTTAATGTACTCCATAAGAATTTCATTCATTTCCGAAAGCTTAACTTCTGATTTTTTAAGCTTATCATTCGTTTCTTTGAGCTCCTGGTTGCGCTTCTCAATGATTTCGTATGCTTCTTCGGCAGCTTCCCTGGCTGATTTTAACTCTTCTATCAAATGTTTTATCTGGGTAATGTCTTTAAAAATAATAAACGAACCAATAATTTTTTCCCTTTTCTCATCCAATTGAGGGGTTATAGTCATTGATAAAACCTTCTTATTATTTTTTGGCGTATTTATAATAAGCTCAACTTGCCTTTTTTCACGCACACTAAGTTTTTGTGATAACTCTTTAAACTCATCAAAGTTATCCCTATCAACAAAGCTGTCAAACTTACTGCCAACAAGTTCCTCTACTTCCATCATTTCTAATAAAGCAGGGTTGCTAAATGTAAAGTAAAACGACAGATCCAGGGTGCCTATTCCTTCTCCGAGATTTTCAATCAGCGACCTGTGCTTATCTTCGCTAATTCTAAGGGCTTAGGTAACTTTTTTCATTTCGGTAATATCTTCGGTAACCTGAACAAATGATACAATATCACCCTGTTCATTTTTTACCGGGGTAAAGCTGCCATATTCCCAATATTCTTCACCGGTTTTTTTCTTATTCAGATATTCGCCACGCCATTCCTTGCCTTCTAATAGCTTTTTTCTTATTTTTTCATTACTGATTATTGAGTTCCTCTTTAAGTAATCAAATGTAGCTTCGCCGCTTAGCAATTCACTGGCTGAATATCCTGTAACTTCAGAAAACCTCGGGTTAACGTATTCTATCTTCAATTCTTTATCAGCGATAAGAATCATGATCATACTATGGCTTTGCTCAATAGCCCTGAAAAGTTTTAATATTGTATTAATCTGTTCGTTTACTTTCTTTTCAAGGATTTTTACCTGGTAGCATTTATTTATTGCCTCAAGGAGCTTTTGTCTTACTATAGGTTTAAGCACGTATTGGTTTACACCTATTTCAATACTTTCAATAAAGTAATTAATGTCACTATGTGCACTGGTAACAATAATCTGCACATTTTTTTCAATTTTTTTAATTTCCCTGCTCATTTCCAGTCCATTCATCCCGGGCATTCTGATATCGGTAATAATAATATCAGGCTTATGTTCTTTAAACTTTTCCAGGCCCTCAATTCCATTAGAAGCAGTTAATAAGTCAGGAATTGTTCTCGACAGCATTTCTACAATGCCCTCGCTAATATCAGGTTCATCTTCTACGTACAGAACCTTAAGGTCTTTAATAATAAGCTTTTCTTTGTTCATATTATTATTGCTTTTCATCAATTTTTCGCATAATAACTATATACTTATTGCTATTTGGTAACTTTTCAAAAGTAACTAAAAATTCCGAATCAGAGTCATCGTCAATGAGTCCGGTAATACTTTTTATGCCCTCTTTTTTACCATGACTTAAAAGAAACTCAATCCAGTTATTTCCATTATCTTTTGGTTTATAAATATATTCTTTTTTATCTTCAATAAAATCAACAATATTTTCATATTTGTCGTTAAATTCCTCTAAGTTTTTAAAGCCAAAAAAATCAAGAAAAGCTTTATTAACAACATTCATATACTTACTCTCAATCATAATTACAATATCGTCCCTAAGGTTAATGAGTGATTCAATACACTGCACCTGTTCTTTAACGCGTTTTTCAAGCTCAATTTTTCTGGCGGTATCTATTAAAAGCTCATGAAGCTTCTTCATATTTACAGGTTTAACAACATATCCGTTTATGCCAATTTCAATAGACTTATGAAAAAAGTCGCTTTCTTCGTAAGCTGTAGTTACAATAATTGGGACATCATTTCTTATTTCTCTTATTTTTTCAGACATTTCAAGCCCGTTCATAATCGGCATTTTAATATCAGTAATAACGATGTCAATATCATTATCCTTAAACATATCGAGGCCTTCCTGCCCGTTTTCAGCAGTGTACAGTACTTTTACCCGTCTTTGAAGTGCTTCCATTACGGCTGTTCTAATGTCTTCTTCATCTTCTACATACAAAACATTTACATCCAGTTTAGTTACTTTTTGTTTTGCCATTTATAAGCTTTTTTTACGTAATTAATCCATGTATAAAGTATATGTATTTCTGTCAAAATATTAAATAATATAATGCTTAATTCTCTATTTAGCATACTTTTTTTTAAAAGAGCTTTAATCAAACTTACTGCTTTCAGGGAGCTCAATGACAAACTCTACCCCATCCTCTTTATTATTGAAATATAATTTGCCACCCATATTATTTTCTATAATATTTTTACCCATATATAGCCCTAATCCTGTTCCCCTGGTAACATGCTTTGTTGAGAAGTACGGGTCAAAAATTTTGTCACCTGTTTCTTTTGAAATCTGTTCGCCATTATTAAAAATTTTTAAAACTGATCCACCATTAAAACTATCAATTTCAAGTTTCACGTACGGGTTTATAACTTTTTTTTCAGCTAATGCATCTTTAGCATTATTTAGAATATTGATAATAACCTGCATGTATTCATTTGGATAGCCAAAAGCAGTAGGATTGTTTTTAGCCGTTAATTTTATTTCAATATTCAAGCCTTTAAAGTTAGCTTCAATAAATGAAATAGCTTTTTTAACCAAATCTCTAACAAAGAATTTCTGAGCTTTTTTTTCGGGCTTAAAGAAATTTCTAAAATCATCAATAGTGTCAGACATGTAGCTTATCAAGCTCATAACCTTTTCTATCTTTTGATTTAAGTACTTTTCATCAATTTCGCCGTACTGATATGCTTCCGACAGGTTTTGAACAATTATACCTATAGCATTCAGAGGCTGCCTCCACTGATGCGCAATATTGCTGATCATTTCACCCATTGCTGCCTGCCTGCTTTTTTGCATTAATAAGATATCTTTTTCCCTGTTTTTTTGCAGCTCCTCCTCTATTCGGCTCTCCAGGGTTTTATTTAACTCTTCAATCTTGCTGTGAGCTTCTTTTATTTTTGTAATATCCGAATCAACAATAATATACTTTTCAATTTTTCCACCTTCAGAAAAAATAGGAGTAATTGTAGAGTTAAGCATTATTTCACTGCCATTTGCATGCTTTTGTTTTGATTCATAGCTCATTGCCCTTTTTTCATTAGCACACTTATGTAGCAATTTATCTATATCTTTATAATTGCTTAAGGATTGAATTGTTCTATTGCTTTCTTCAATTTCCGAAATTTTAAAGCCAAACAGTTTCTCAAAACCTTCATTAACCCATTCAAATTTCCCATTACTGTCAAGTATAATTACAGCATTGTCAGTGTGCTTTGCTACAAATGACAATTTTTCCAGCTCGTTATTAGCTTTGGATAGTTGTTCTGATTGAGCTCTGATTTCCTCGTTTTGTGTTTTAATTTCTTCATTTTGCTGCATACTTTCGGCCAGCAATTCAGAAATTTTGTTTTTGTTCTCTTTCATACTGTCATGAGTTCGCTGCCTCACATATTCATAAAGAAATACGAAAAATATCAGTATCCAGTATGCAACGCAAAACCTTAAAAATACAGCTCCCTGAATATATTCTGCATTGGGGTGATAAAAGTAGAACAAGCAGGTAATTACAAACAAAATTATTGCAAAAACAGTACCCTGCTTTTTACCAATAAGAAAAAATGCCATAGGCAC
>PWND01000004.1 GCA_003557965.1 Bacteroidales bacterium
CCTCAAAATCATCTGTAATATAACCTTCATCTGCATGATTACCCCATTGATAAGCTTCATCCCAGTTTTCAATATCTTCATCCTGTATTTCAAATGCCGGACTGGCAGTAAATATCGGGTCAGATTCTTCAGTAGATTCAGCATATTCGGAATACAAGGCAAAAGGTACACTCATAATTTGGCTGGTCATTTCTATAGAATATGAAGTACCTCCATCAGGATCAATTTCCATCTTTATAAAAAATGGTTGATTTTGCCAATTAACATTTGAAAGATTATCACTACTGGTTCCTTCACCTATAATAATAGTAATTAATCCGTGTTCATTTGTCATAGGGTTTTGGGTTTCCTCATAAACAGGAGTTCCTTGCGCTGAACCACTCAAAATGCTAATCTTCATGCCGATTAGAGAGTTCTCGATTAAATCTCCATCCCCATCACGTATTACAGCCTGGTAGCTTATTCCGTTTGGAGACTGGGCTACAAGTTGTAAACAACAAGCAATTGTAACAATTAATAATATTAGTTTTTTCATGATTTGATAATTTTTGTTTATTAATAATTTTAGTCATTGTTATTTTTTAATAATCTTAAAAGTTTTTACTCTTTTATTATTTTTAGTGACTTCTAAAATATAGCCTCCTGAAGCAAATTCATGCATATTGATAGTATTGTTTTTGACAGGCAAATTTTCTGACTTCAACAATGTTCCGTTTAAGTCATACAAGCGAAAACTCATCTTTTCAGTATTTTTATCAACTACATTAATATGTACAAGCTCTTTTACAGGATTCGGGAAAAGCATTATTTCTGCAACATCACTATACATGTCTGTTTCATTAATAACACTAATTCGAAAAGACTGCTGAATTCCGGCAGTAATACTTCCCGTATTGCTTTCTGCATAAGTATAGTCCACCTGTCCAATAGAATAACTTACTGAACCTGTAGAATTTATAACACTTCCACCGGAAGAAACCACTCCGGATTGGCCATACGTTAAACTAATGCACAAAATGATGACAATACAACTAAGTAGGTTTTTAATAATGTAAATCATAGTATGTCTGTTTTTTAAATTTGATTTTATATGTACCTTTTTAATATTTTTTATTTTTAAATAAAGTTTTTTTATTATAATATTTATATATTTTTCGCCATTGTTAAATGTTATGCAAAATTTTGATTTTTTTTTAAAACAGCTTTAACAATTCATCAATAATTGACAAGTGTGTTTTTTTGTTTATGAGGCAATTAAAAAGAATTGCTAATTTGATAGTTGAATACTACAATAAAATATTCAATCTGCATAAAGCGAGGAATCATATATGCGTTTAGCCCAGGATAGTATTAACATAAATTAAAAGACTGGTAATGTATAATTTTATTATCACTTAATAAGTAAAATTGATATAAATGAAACCCTCATCTACTAAACATATACAAAAGTGCATGTGTAAACATGAGGGTTCCATCGGGGTAGAAGCACCTTAAATTGAAAACATGAATACGCATAATACTAATAATCAATTTGATAACACTAATTTACACGGATGAAATATTATTTAATTGCTTTTACTATCCCCTTATTTATATGTTTATTTTGGTTCTTTGAATTGTTTTTTTCCTCAGGAGAAAATAAATCAGCAAAAAAGCATCTTGCCATTTTTATGTTATTTGGGTCTTTTGTTTTTTTGGGAGAGCTTTTGTTTCATAATCAATATTTTCGTGTTTATTCCTCAATATACAACTTAATTGTATTTGCTACCATAGCTCAAATTCCTGCATTTTATTTGTATTTAATATCATTGACAGAAAAGCGAATTAATCTAAAACGATATATTAAGCATTTTTCGTTCCCCTTTTTGATTAGTGTTATATTATTTTATTTTCATTTTATTTTGCTATCGCGCGAGGATAGTATTGCTTTATTTGCCAACTTTTATTCACCCGAATTGCTTGGCCAACACTTAAAAACTACTTACATTGTTGAATTAGTTGCAAGAAATAGTTTTTTATTACTTGCAATTTTTTATTTAATAACGATACGATTAAAAGTAAAAAGGCATTTCAAAGAGGTAATGAATTATTGCTCTGACTCAGATAGTAAAAATTTAAAATGGATAAGTTTGTCCACACTTTTTTTTATTATAATTCTGCTAATAAGTGCCACAGTTTGCAACCCAATTACAAAAGAAGTAATTTATTATTACGAATACAGTATTGTAATACCTTTTTTGTTATATGGAGTAGTTTTTTGGTTTATAGGATTTTTGGGTAATCGGCAAGAACTCGCTATTTTGCCTTATGAACCTAACACAAACTCTGCAAGTATACCAGACTCTTTAAAATCAAATATTATTGAACAGCTAATACTAACAATGGAGAAAGATAAACTATACCTTTTACCCAATTTAACTTTGCCGGAATTAGCTCAAAAAACAGGAACTAACAGGTATTATTTATCAAAGTTAATTAATGACGAATATGAAATGAATTTTAATCAGTTTATTAATAAATATAGAATAGGTTATGCAATTGATTTAATGATTAATGAAGATAATGAAAACAATGAAGTTAAGCTTTATGAAATTGCCAGCAAGTCAGGATTTAACAGCTATATTTCCTTTATTAGAGGCTTTAAAAGAATAACAAAAAAAACGCCTGAAGAATTTTATAATAGCTTGAAAAAGTAATTTGATGTTTTTTTACTTGATAGTTTAATTACAAACTTCTTAACAGATTAATATAAAAAAACATTTAGTGTATAATCAGATACACTAAATGTTTTTTAAAAAGTGTTTCAATTTAATTTTTATGCTCCTTTAATTTCTTTAATTGCATTTGTAAATTCAGGCAAGACCTTTTGAAAGTCGCCGACAATACCATAATCAGCAACTTCAAAAATAGGTGCATCGGGGTCTTTGTTAATTGCAACAATAACTTTTGATGAGGAAATACCGCCAACATGCTGAATTGCGCCGGATATACCACTTGCAATATAAAGTGTAGGTGCAATAATTTTTCCTGTTTGCCCAACATGTTCGTCGTGAGGCCGCCATCCTTCATCTGACACAGGGCGAGAACATGCAGTAGCAGCGCCAAGCAATTGGGCAAGCTCTTCAAGTAAGTGCCAGTTTTCAGAACTCTTCATTCCTCTTCCACCGGAAACTACAATTTCAGCATCGGAAAGAAGCAGTTTACCTGTTACCAGTTCTTCTGAAACCAGTTTAAACTTTGATTCAACTCCACTTGTATCGGGTTTATATTCTTCTATCTGTGGAGTATCAGAAGTGGCATCTTTTATTCCGTATGAATTTTGTGATAAAGTTAAAACCTTCACTTCTGAGTTGACTTTTACATCAGCAAAAGCTTTACCGGTGAAAACTTTCTTTTTGATAACAAAAGGTTCATAAGAAGATGGTACGGCAACAACACCTGAAACCAAACCTGCTTTTAACTTTGCAGATAATCCGGGAGCCAGTGCTCTTCCTGAGAGGTTATCAGCCATTACCAGGATACTTGCATTTTCTTTTTTTGCAACATCTTCAATTGCTTTTATATAAAGCTTATTGTCAAGTAATGAGAACTGCTCGTCGGTAACAGATACAACTTTTTTAGCGCCATAATTTCCAAGTTTATTTAGTTCGTCGGAGCTTACGTTGCCAATTGATAAAGCCACAACTTCGCCGTTAATATTTTTGGCAAGTTCTTCAGCATAAGACAATAATTCAAATGTTGCTTTTTTGAATTTTCCTTCTCTATTTTCTGTATATACTAATACTGTCATTTTATTTCGAGTTTATAAGTTTATATCAATTTTGCTTCTTTATGCAGAACTTCAACAAGTTCACTTACATTCTCTTCCGAGAATTTTTTGCAAGCACCTTTAGGTTGAGGCAATTCATAAACAAGGTTTTCGGTAAGGCAGTCAGTATCAACCGGGCTAACAACCTCAAGAGGTTTAGTTCTTGCTTGCATAATTCCTCTCATGGCAGGAATTCTTGGTTCAATAGCAATTCCTTTTTGTACAACAGCAATGAAAGGTGTTTGTATTTCCAGCTTTTGCGTTCCACCTTCAATTTCCCTGTTAACAAATACTTTATCATCTTCAATATTCAATGCAGATATTGCTGACACATTAGTAATGTCAAGTAATTCGCCAAGCATCCCTCCTACTGAAGAGCCATTATAGTCAGCAGAATCAAGCCCTGTTAACACAATATCAAAATCTTTTGATTTAATCACTTCAGCAAGCTGATAAGCAACATAGTATGCTTCTTTTGGTTCAGCATCTATTCTGATTGCGTTATCTGCTCCCATTGCTAAAGCTTTTCTGATTGTTGGTTCAGAGCCTTTTTGCCCAACATTGATAACTGTAATACTTTCAATTTTTCCGCCAGAGGCTTCCTTAAGCTCTATTGCTCTTGTAAGTGACAATTCATCCCATGGATTAATAATCCATTGTATTCCTGTTTTGTCCAGTTCTTTATTCTCATTACTAAACTTAATCTTGGTTGTAGTGTCAGGAACATCACTAATACATACTAGAATTTTCATACTTATTATTTTGATTAATAATTAAACATTCCTTGCCTATATTGAAGTGCAAAATTAATATCCTTTGCGATAATTGCAAATTTTTATATAAATGTGTTTGACTGCAAAATCGGATGTTACAAAATAATAACTATTCCCTTGTAACTTCTCAATAATTTTATAGTAATGGTATTATCGTTATTTTAGAATCTGGCTGGCTTACCTGGTAAGCATTCTTGAAATAACAATTTTTTGAATTTCAGAAGTTCCCTCATAAATTTGGGTAAGTTTTGCTTCCCGCATTAGCCTTTCAACATGGTACTCTTTAACATATCCATAGCCTCCATGTATTTGAACGGCTTCAGTGGTAACTTCCATTGAAATATCAGCGCAATAAAGTTTAGCCATTGCACTAATATAACCATAAGGTTGCCCTTGGTCTTTCAGCCATGCAGCTTTCAGGCATAGATTCCTTGCATTTTCAATTTTTACAGCCATATCAGCAAGTTTGAAAGCAATTGCCTGATGATTTACTATTTCCGTTCCAAAAGCTTTTCTTTCTTTTGAGTAATTTACTGCTCTTTCAAAAGCTCCTGAGGCTATTCCCAAAGCCTGTGATGCAATCCCAATTCGGCCACCGTCAAGGGTTTTCATTGCAAAACTAAAACCAAACCCATCTTCACCTATTCTGTTTTCTTTCGGAACTTTAACGTCATTGAACATTACCGAATGAGTATCCGAACTTCTCATACCCATTTTATCCTCGTGAGGCCCCAGAGTTATTCCGGGAGTATCTTTATCAACAATTATAGCATTAATTCCTTTGTGCCCCTTATCAGGATGAGTTTGTGCAATTACAATGTAAGTAGATGCACAATTTGCGTTTGTAATCCAGTTTTTAGTACCATTTAAAAGGTAATGGTCGCCTTTGTCTTCAGCTGTTGTCCTTTGCTTTGTAGCATCTGAACCTGCTTCTGGCTCTGATAAAAGAAAAGCACCAATCTTTTGGCCACTAGCAAGTGGACGAAGATATTTTTCCTTTTGTTCTTCATTGCCAAACTTTTCTATGCCCCAGTTAACAAGGGAGTTACACACAGACATAACTACTGCTACTGATGAATCAATTTTGGATATCTCTTCCATTGCAAGCACATAGGAAATAGTATCCATTCCTCCACCATCATATTTTGGATCGGCCATCATGCCTAAAAATCCAAGTTCTGATAATTTTTTAATATGCTCAGACGGAAATTCAGATTTTGTATCTCTTTCGATAACATCAGGTAGTAATTCTCTTTCAGCAAAGTCTTTTGCAGCCTGCTGAATCATTTTTTGTTCTTCTGTAAATTCAAAGTTCATAATGTTTTGTGTTTTGGTTAGTATTTGATTGCTTTTCTTATTTTCTTATTTTCGATATACAAACGTATAAAAATATTTTTAAACCTTTTAGTTTTATTTAATTCTCTGCGATATAGCTATTACGCAAAGTTTCGCTGAGATTTCGCAAAGTTTCGCAAAGGAAAAATCCTTTAAACATATTTTACAAGTTATTTACAAATCTTTTTATTCCAGATTTTAAAATAGGAACATTAAAATTAATTAATAATCCAAGCTTATAATTGCCTAATTTAAGGTATGTTAAGACTTGAGCTTCATGAACATCAATTATTGAATCAACTGTCTTCAACTCTATAACTACTTTGTTTTCAACTAACAAATCAATTCTGTAACCATGATCTAGTTTAACTTCCTTATAAACAATTGGCATAGGCTTTTCTTGCTCAACAGGTATCCCTATGTTCTTTAACTCATAAAACAAACATTCTCTATATGCAGATTCAAGCAACCCGGGCCCTAATTGTTTATGAACCTCAATCGCTTTTCCAATAATAATTTGAGACAATTCATTCTCCCTCATAATTCTACTATTTTTAAACTCTCTGCGCAACTCTGCGGTTCTCTGCGGTTCTCTGCGATATAGTTGTTACGCAAAGTTTCGCTGAGATTTCGCAAAGATTAACTCAAAACAGATTCAATAAAGGCTTTCATTTTTTGAAACACAATCTCTTTTTGTTCGTGATGTGGAATATGCCCGCAATTGTCTAAAAATGCAATATTAACATCTCCAATAATATTCCTGAGCTTGACAATAAGCTGCTCTTCACTTCCATATTGGTCATCCTTTCCCTGTATCGCTAATACTGGAGATGTAATATTTTTCAGATAATCAATAATATTCCATTTCTTTGCATCCTCTGATAACCAAAAGCCGCTCCATCCATAAAACAACCTATCAGTTTTTTCCTTTTGATATTTTACTAAAAAACTCCTTAGATTTCCATTTTTAAATAACTCTACAACCTCTTCAACGCCTTTAATTGTTACTTCTTCACAAACAACATGATCTGCTTCTGTAATAACAGCTTGCACCCTGCCCTGAAACTTTGCTGCAAACAGCAAAGAAATAGTACCACCATCACTGTGCCCGACAAGAATGAGTTTTTGTTCAATATTTAATGACTTAAGCAATTCAGGTAACACTTCAAAAGCTTCAACATGCATATAGTCTTTATCAAACGTCTCATCAATAAAGTCTGATTCACCATATCTTAACCTGTCGAATAACAAGGCCGGACATTTAACAGCATCACTCAATAATACAGGAATATCTTTCCACTGCGCTGAACTGCCCAGCCCTTCATGCAAAAAAACAATGAACGGTTTATTATTACATCTGTATTGTTTGTTTATTATTTTGTAAAAGATTCTTTTTCCTTTTACAACAGCATAATCTGAAACTGTATTCATTATAAAAATTATAATTCAACACCTGAAACTGTATTCTTCGCTTGATTAAACTCACTGATGATTTCGTCAATTATTTCTTTTGCCGGTTTTATCTCATTTATCAACGCTGAAACTTGCCCAATCTCGAGTTCACCTTCATCCATATCGCCTTCAAACATTCCTTTTTTCGATCTTCCCTGCCCTAAAAGCTCAAGAAGTTCTTCAGGTGAAGCTCCTTCAAGTTCTTTTTTTGCAATGTCTTCATAAAACTTATTTTTCAATAGTCTAACGGCTACAAGTTTCTTTAACGACAACATTGTATCACCATCTTTAGCTTCCAGGACCTTCTGTTTAAACATCTCATGTGCCGATGACTCTTTACTGCAAACAAACCGGCTTCCTATTTGCACACCGTCAGCGCCTAAAGCCATAGCAGCTAACATAGCACCTCCTGTGGCTATGCCTCCGGCAGCAATTACCGGAACAGAAACTGCTTTTTTTATTAATGGGACTAAAACCATTGTTGTTGTTTCTTCACGTCCATTATGTCCTCCGGCTTCAAAACCTTCGGCAACAACTGCGTCAACACCCGCTTCTTCAGCCTTTTTAGCGAACTTTGTATTAGCAATTACATGCACAACCTTTAGGCCGTTTTCTTTAAGAAATGAAGTGTATTTTGCAGGATTACCGGCTGAAGTGAATACAACCTTAATTTCTTCTTCAATAAGAATCTTTATAAATTCTTCAGCATGAGGAAACAGTAAAGGAATGTTTACTCCAAAAGGATTCTTTGTGGAGTTTTTGCACTTATGAATATGTTCTCTAAGGATATCAGGTGTCATAGAGCCTGAGCCAATCAACCCTAAACCACCGGCATTACTAACAGCGCCAGCAAGCTCCCATCCACTGCACCATATCATTCCCCCCTGGATTATCGGGTATTTGATATTGAAAAGCTTTGAGATTTTATTCATAGTTTTTTAATGTGTTAATGTGATAATATGATAATGTGCAAATGTGATAATGTGATAATGTGATAATGTGATAATGTGTTAATTAGCATTTGCTCATTAACTTATTTGCTCATTTACTCATTAACTTATTTGCTCATTTACTCATTAACTTATTTGCTCATTTACTCATTAACTTATTTGCTCATTTACTCATTAACTTATTTGCTC
>PWND01000200.1 GCA_003557965.1 Bacteroidales bacterium
GCGAAACGAAGCTGTTTGAAAAATTTGAGACTCGCAAGCAAT
The DNA here is from genome assembly GCA_003557965.1 of Bacteroidales bacterium. Lineage (GTDB taxonomy): Bacteria > Bacteroidota > Bacteroidia > Bacteroidales > UBA7960 > PWND01. Next base: position 43 of record PWND01000200.1, read on the forward strand.
GAAGATTATTAGGCTTGTTAATAATAATTTGCGAGGCCTTGCAAATTTTTCAGCGAAGTGAGCTTAGGCGAGTCGGTAAAACTCCGCAGCCTTGAACTTTTGCTTCTTTTGGGTCAAGCCAAAAGAAGAAGAAAGAATTCTGTATTTTAAAGTTGCAGACTAAGTAGCTGACCTTTGAATAATGATCAGATAAGTGAATCGCATGCTAATCAATCAATATTAAAAATCATTTTGGCATTACCGGTTGTTACAGAGGCTACCTCTTCAATGGTTATATTTTTAATTTCTGCTATTTTAGCTGCCACATGTTTTATATAAGCACTTTCATTTCTTTTTCCGCGATATGGTACCGGGGGCAGGTATGGAGAATCTGTTTCAAGTACAATGTGTTTTAGAGGCAATTCTTTTACAAGCTTCGACATTTCACTGTTTTTATAGGTAACCACACCTCCTATGCCAATAAAAAAGCCTTTTTCAATAGCTTTTTCAGCCTGGGTAATATCGCCCGGGAAACAATGAAAAACACCCTTAATGCTTTCTTGTTTAAAGCTGGTATTAATTACATCAAAAATTTGTGGCAAAGATTTTCGGGAGTGAATAACAACAGGAAGGTTAAGCTCAACAGACCACTGAAGATGTTGCTCAAAGCTGTATGTTTGTTCTTTTAAAAACGTTTTATCCCAGTAAAGGTCTATCCCGGTTTCGCCAACAGCTATATACGTATTTGAAAACAGGTGTTTTTTGATTTTCTCCAGATCTTGCTGGTAGTATCTGTTTACTGATGTTGGATGCAAAGCCATCATAGGCAGGCAGGTACCGGAGAATTTTTCTGCAAGCTTCATCATAGGTTGAACCGACTCAACATCAATATTTGGTAACAGCAAGTGTTTTACACCCTGTTTTAGAGCCCTGTCAACAACATCATTTACATCCTTTTCAAACTGTTTAAGATACAGGTGAGCATGAGTATCTATGTACTCCATATGTATCAGCCTTTAAGTTTTTTGCTGACTTCTTCCAGCATAACTTTAGTCATTCTTTTAAGGTCGTATGTGTTTCTCAGTCCCCAGTCTTTTCTGGCGTGGCTGTCGTCAATGCTTTGTGGCCATGAGTCAGCAATAGCCTGTCGAAAGTCGGGCTTATAAGAAATGGAAAACTCAGGCATAAGTTTTTTAATTTCTGCAGCAATTTCTTTAGGGCTAAAACTTATCCCTGCAACGTTATAACTGCTCCTGATATTTATTTTTTCTGCATCAGCTTCCATAATATCAATTGTTGCCTTTACGGCATCTTCCATAAACATCATCGGCAGATATGTGTTGGCATCAAGAAAACATTCATAGCTGGAATTTTTTACAGCTTCATAAAAAATTTCAACAGCATAATCGGTTGTTCCGCCTCCGGCTTCAGTTTTATAACTAATTAAGCCGGGATACCTAAGGCCACGGCCATCAATTCCATATTTATTAAAATAATATTCAAGCCATCTTTCGCCGGCAAGTTTGCTGATTCCATAAACAGTATTAGGCTCCATAACTGTATATTGTGGAGTATCAACCCGTGGTGTGCTTGGCCCAAAAACAGCTATTGAGCTTGGCCAAAAGATTTTGCTTAGTTTCTTTTCTTTTGCCAGCTCCATAACATTAAGCAAGCTTTGCATATTAATTTCCCAGCTTTTTACAGGATTTTTTTCGGCATTTCCTGAGAGGATAGCTGCCAGGTGGTAGATTTGAGTGATCTTATAACGGTCAACTGTCTCTCCCAGCTTTTTTTCATCCAGCACGTCAAGTATTTCGAAAGGCCCGCTTTCAACAATGTCGTCCGGAGCCTGTTTAATATCAGTTGCTATTACATTTTCATTACCATAAAGATTTCTGAGCTCTATTGTTAGTTCAGAGCCAATTTGCCCGGCACAGCCAATAACTAATAACTTTTCCATGTGAATTGATGTTTTTTTTCAGTGGCAAAGATAGAAAAGTTTTTAAATTTATCCCTGCCCGCATGGAAAAATAATAGCCTTGCCAGTAAATAGCGAAATAAAAAAATTAGCAATAAAAAGGTGGGTTAATAAGAGTTTAATATCAGTTTACTTATCTTCCTCTTTGGCTTTTTTTGCTCTTTCTTTGGCTTTGTAATCTTCGTATCCATTTAAGAATTTCTCAGGGTCATTAACTCTGAGCCATGTGCCATACTTAACATAATCAGGGATAATTCCTCCCTTTGACTTCTTTTGCTCTTCCGGCACTCCGAGCTGGTTTAAATGACGTTCATACGAAATTTTACTGGGCCTTTGGTCTTTCCTGTTCATAATTGTGAGTTTTTACAATTTTGGCATTCTTACATATATTAAACAATTAATTGAATTTTGTAGCCCCGACAGGAATCGAACCTGTATCTAAAGTTTAGGAAACTTCTATTCTATCCGTTGAACTACGGGGCCAAAAAATATCATATTGCAAATATAAAGAAATAATTTACTAATTAAAATACGTGTTTTTCGTATTTCTTTATATTTTTTACCAACAGAAGCGTTTTTCAATGAACAATCATTTAAAACGCCTGTATTGAGGCTGTTATTGATTATGATATTAAAAAACCATTCTCAAGTTCGTTGCCGGCAGAAACAAAGTGTAACCTCCCATCACTGCCTTCAGCCATAAGTATCATTCCATGCGACTCAATACCTTTTATAGTGCGTGGCTTTAAATTTGCCAGCAATACAACTTTCTTCCCGGCCAGGCTTTCAGCTTCATAATGTTCAGCTATACCTGACACAACAATTCTTTTATCTATACCGGTATCCAGTTCAAGTTTCATTAATTTCTTTGTTTTGGCAACTTTTTCAGCCGACAAAACAGTTGCAGTACGAATATCCATTTTCTGGAATTCCTCAAAAGAGATTTCCGGTTTTAGTGCTTGTATATTATTGGCAACCTTATTGTCTTCTTTAGCTTTATGCAATTTATCAAGTTGCATTTGTATTTCTTTGTCTTCAATTTTTTCAAACAGCAGTTGGGGCTTATTAATTGAGTGGCCAGATCTTAATAAAGCTCCGGCTTTTGAATCTTCCCATAAAAAGCTTTCAAGATTAAGTATTTTCGCCAGTTTATCAGCAGTAAAAGGCAGAAAAGGAGTGCTAACAACAGCCAATTTAGCACAGATTTGCAGGCTCACATATAATATTGTTTTCACTCTTTCCTCATCTTCTTTGAAGATTTTCCATGGCTCCTGGTCGGTAAGGTATTTGTTGCCCAGCCTTGCCATATTCATCATTTCATTTATTGCTTCCCTGAACTTATAGTTTTCAAGGGCTGCTTCAATTTTTTCAGGTATTTCTGACAATTTCGCCAGTGCATCATTATCTTCCTTTGTAAAATCAGCAGGTTTTGGCACATTGCCATTAAAATACTTATGAGTAAGTACAAGTGTACGATTTACAAAATTCCCAAAAATTGCTAATAGTTCATTATTGTTTCTTGCCTGAAAATCTTTCCACGAAAAGTCATTGTCTTTTGTTTCTGGAGCGTTCACACATAAAACATACCTCAGCACGTCCTGTTTTTGAGGAAAGTCATTAAGATATTCGTGTAGCCAAACTGCCCAGTTTCGTGATGTTGATATTTTATCACCTTCAAGGTTAAGAAACTCATTGCCCGGAACGTTATCAGGTAATATATAAGAACCTTCAGCCATAAGTATTACCGGAAAAATAATACAATGAAAGACAATATTATCTTTTCCAATAAAGTGTACAAGTTTTGTTTCATCAGATTTCCAGTAAGGCATCCAGTCAGTTCCCTTTTCCTGAGCCCACTCTCTTGTTGCAGAGATATACCCAATAGGTGCATCAAACCAAACATACAGAACTTTCCCTTCGGTATTTTCTACCGGTACTTTCACACCCCAGTCAAGGTCACGAGTAACTGCCCTGGGCTGCAAACCCATATCTATCCACGACTTACACTGGCCATATACATTGGTTTTCCAGTCATTTTTGTGCCCTTCCAAAATCCACTTTCTAAGTTTTTCTTCATACTTATCAAGAGGCAGGTACCAATGTTTTGTCTTTTTCAAAACCGGTTTATTTCCACTAAGTACTGACTTGGGGTTTATAAGGTCTGTAGGGCTCAGAGATGTTCCACAGCTCTCACACTGGTCACCATAAGCCTTTTCATTATTGCAGTGCGGGCAAGTGCCTGTAATATATCTGTCGGCTAGAAATTGCTGCTCTTTCTCGTCATAGTATTGCTCAGAATCACTTTCAGCTAAAATACCCTTATCATAAATGGCTCTAAATATTTGTGATGCTGTTTCGTGGTGTATTGGAGCAGATGTTCTGCTGTAAATATCAAAAGAGATTCCAAAATTTTTAAAAGCTTCTTTGTTAATCTTGTGGTATTTATCAACAACCTGCTGTGGAGTTATGCCCTCCTGGCGTGCTTTTATAGTAATGGGAACACCGTGTTCGTCGCTGCCACAAATAAAAGCAACGTCTTTTTGTTTCATCCTCAGGTATCTGACATATATATCTGATGGTACATAAACACCTGCAAGATGGCCTATGTGAATCGGGCCGTTAGCATAAGGAAGTGCTGAAGTAACTGTATATCTTTTGAATTCTTTTGTTTTATTATTTGTCATTATATTAGAATATTAAACTATGCATTTCGTTATAAAAAACACCCATATAATTATATAAAAACGCTTCCTTTTTACTATAATTAAAAGATGTGCAAAGATAATCAAACATTGTATAACTTCATTTTCTAATAATGAAAAGAAATGTTTTATTTGCATAAAAGATTAATTTTGTAATTTTATAAGAAAGCAATTCGTTATACTGGTAAAATTTACTTAACGGGTTTTTTAAAACGATTAAGTAATTTTACGGAGTGTTGTTTTTAGCAACAAAATTTTGTTTTGTTTTAGTTTTTTTAATAAATGCTTTTAGATTTTTATCAACAAGATCGAGTTTAATTAATAAGATATATGCAAATACAAGCAATAAAGCAAAGGTTTCATATAATAGGAAATTCGCCATTACTTGAGAGGGCAATAGATGTCGCCCGCCAGGTAGCACCTACGGATATTACCGTATTGGTAAGCGGAGAAAGCGGTGTAGGTAAAGAAGTTTTCCCAAAGATTATCCATTCTCTTGGCCCTCGCAAGCATGGCCAGTATATAGCAATAAACTGCGGGGCAATTCCTGAAGGCACAATAGACAGTGAGCTTTTCGGCCATGAAAAAGGAGCGTTTACAGGAGCTCATGAATCAAGAAGAGGGTATTTTGAAGTTGTTGACGGAGGTACTATTTTCCTTGATGAGGTGTCGGAGTTGCCTTTGCTAACACAAGTCAGGTTGTTAAGAATTCTGGAGACCGGTGAATTTATACGTGTAGGGTCGTCAAAAACACAAAAAACCAATGTAAGAGTAATTGCGGCCACTAATGTAAACCTGCAGGAATTAATTCGTTCGGGTAAGTTCAGGGAGGATTTATACTACAGGCTAAATACGGTTCCAATATTAGTGCCGCCTTTAAGGGAAAGAAAGGAAGACATCGTTTTGCTGTTTAGAAAGTTTGCTTCTGACTTTGCAGATAAATACCGTATGCCGGTAATTCAACTTGACAAAGAAGCTGAAGAGGTATTAGTTAATTACAGATGGCCTGGTAATGTAAGGCAGTTAAAAAATCTTGCAGAACAAATTTCTGTTATTGAGAATACAAGAATTGTAACTGCAGATGTTCTGCGAACATACCTGCCTCAAAGCTTTGAGTCGAACCTTCCGGTATTGTTTAATGAAATACACAACACAGATAATATAAGTGAGCGTGAGCTTTTATACAAGGTTCTTTTCGACATGAAGCGCGATGTAAGCGATATGAAAAAAATTATAATGGAGTTGATTCAAAGTGGACAAATAAATAAAAGCTTTAAGGAAGAAAACAAGCATCTAATTAACAAGTTATACCAGGATTCTGATATAAGAGAAGAGAGCCCTGAAGAAGTATCATCTGACTTTGACATACATAAGCCGGAGGAAGAAGATATTAAACTCATCGAGGAGGATTATGAAGATGCTCCTCATGAATATATAGAAGAAAACCTTTCTATACAGGAAAAAGAAAAAGATTTAATCTGCAAAGCACTGGAAAAGCATAAAGGCCGAAGGAAAAAGGCTGCCGAAGAGCTGGGTATAAGTGAAAGAACTCTATACAGAAAAATCAAAGAATACGATATAGATTAACATAACACAAACATTTTGCAAAGAATCTCAAAAACTCCTCACAAAGATTTTGTCAATATATTCTGATTCACAGATTTTTAGTACCTTTGCAGTCCAAATTAAAAACAGATAAAACAATATGGCAAAAGGCAGTAAAATAACAATACTTTTGTTGCTTTTTTCAGCATTTTTAAGTGGTTGCGGCTTTTATAGTTTTACAGGTGCATCTATTCCACCGGAAGCCGAAACTTATTCAGTAAGGCATTTTCCAAATCATGCAGAAATAGTTCAGCCCACATTAAGCCAGCGGTTTACTGATGAGTTACAAGATAAGTTTGCCCGTCAAACAAATTTAAGAATAACAGAAGGCCGTGGTGATTTACATTTTGAAGGCAGCATTACAGGTTATTCAACGCGCCCGCAGGCAATTAGTGGTGATGACCGTGCAGAGCTTAACCGCTTAACAGTTAGTGTGAGAGTTACGTTTATTAATGAATATGACCCGGATAGTGACTTTGACCGTACTTTTTCAAGATACTTTGATTATGACAGCAGCAGAAGCTTAAGCGAAGTTGAAGATCAGGCTATATCAGATATTGTAAAAGATTTGGTGGAAGACATTTTTAATGCAGCAGTAGTAAACTGGTAGTTATGATAAAAGAATCTTTTAATAACATTATTGCAAATCCTTATAATCTTAATAAAGATACGCTTGATATATTAAAAGATGTAACATCGCAATATCCCTACTGTCAAATTGCTCATATATTACTGGCCAAAAACATTGAATCCTTTGATAAAGCAGAGTATGAACATTGCGTAAACAAAGCTTCAGTCTATGCATTAAACAGAAACAAATTTTTAGAGTTTATATCCGACAGAACAAAGCCTGAAAAAGAAGAAGTTTTTGAAAGAAGGCCGGAAAAGCCAAAAAAGGAATATAAAATCACAAGAAGCAGAGAAGAGCTGGAAGCGATAGTAAATAAGAGGCTTGCCGAAATAGAAGAAGAAAAAAAAAATTCAGGGCGTTCTAATCAGCAGAACACCGGAAAATCAATATTTAATTTAGAAAACAAAACAAGAGAAGAAGACAATACGCAAGCGGACAATGATAAAAATAAATTTGCAGGAATAATTGACAAGTTTATCAGGGAAGAACCAACAATACCTGTAATAAAAAAAGATGCAGGAGGTGTTGACTTATCAGAATCCAGCGTAGAGGAAAACGACGATATAATAAGTGAAACAATAGCAGAGTTGTATTATTGTCAAGGCAATATTAATAAAGCTATTGAAGTTTATAAGAAATTAAGTTTGAAATTTACAGAAAAAAGCAGTTACTTTGCACAGCGAATTTCAGACATTAAAAAAGAAACAAACTAAAAAACATAAAATAATATGGGAGCATTTGTATTAGTTTCAGTACTGGTTTTAATAACGTGTATATTGCTAATATTGATAGTATTAGTTCAAAACAGCAAAGGCGGAGGTTTAGCAAGCAATTTTTCTTCTAACAACCAAATCATGGGTGTAAGAAAAACCACTGATTTTCTTGAAAAATCAACATGGACATTAGCAATAGTGCTATTGCTTTTATCACTAACATCAACTTTTGTTATTCCAAGAGCAGGACATACAGTTCAGGATGACGTAAGAATTGAATACTCTCCGCAAGATCATGGGTTTCCAACAGATGTTGAATCAATGCCAACCGATGCTGCTATTGGAGATCAGGATTTCACAGAAGATTAATGGCATAACATGCTAAAAGCTTCAAAAAAATGTCAGAATGTCATGCATTCTGACATTTTTTTATTTTATGGTATCATCTTGTAATTTATTATTGTAAATTGAAAAATCCAACTGTTATCTTTTTGTTACTTCCTGTATTCCTGCCTTTTATGAGAAATGAAAAGATTTGACTTGGATAATAATATTACAAAAAAAACAATCTGATTTCTGCCAAAAGTATCTAAAGTTTTTTTTGGCACAAATTGTGATAAGAGCGGGATGTAAAAAAAGAACATAATGTAATTTAATAATTGTTTAACCAATAAATTTTTTTAAAACATGGCAACTGTTAACATTAAACCATTAGCTGACAGAGTATTAGTAGAGCCAAAAGAAGCAGAAGAAAAAACTGCAGGAGGCA